>CACXHI010000036.1 GCA_902767395.1 Oscillospiraceae bacterium | reverse complement strand
TAACGAATCGGGTAGACGCAAGGGGGATCGCCCTGGCGGGCGATTGTTTGCTTCGCAAACGCGGACGCGCAATGCGCGTCCCTACGCACACGAACGATGGGCGGGCGCGCATTGCTCCTCCCTGCATGATTCTGCACAGGCGTTCAGCTTGCCAGCAGTGCCAGCAGCAGCTCTCTGAGCACCTTGCAGGCCGTTGCAGTCGAGACGCCGGACGGGTCCAGCATGGGGGCCAGCTCGTTGAGGTCGGCGGCGACGACGTTGGTTTTCGTCACCGTCAGAATGGCCTTGAGAAGCTGGGGGAAGGTCACGCCGCCCGCCTCGGGGGTGCCGGTGCCGGGGAAGCAGGACGGGTCGAGGCAGTCGAGGTCAATCGTGAAATAGACCGGCGCGCCGCTGCGGGCAAGGCCCTCGCACAGGTCGTCGAGGCCCTTGAAGTCGAAGGGGTGCAGATCGGTGTGGTTCTTTGCAAAGCGGAATTCCTCCCGGTCGCCGCTGCGGATGCAGAACTGGTGGATGCGCCCGTCGCCCACGATCTCATGGCAGCGGCGCAGGACGCAGGCGTGGGAGAGCTTCGCGCCCAGATAGTCGTCGCGCAGGTCGGCGTGGGCGTCGAAGTGGATGACGTGGAGATTGGGATACTTCTCCGCCACGGCGCGGACGCTGCCGAGGGTGACCAGATGCTCGCCGCCCAGCAGGAGGGGCAGCTTTCCAGCCTTCAAAATCTCCTCGGTCCGGGTCTGGACGTCCGCCAGCGCCAGCTCGGCGGAGCCGAAGCACAGCTCCAGATCCCCGCTGTCGAACACCGGATAGTCGGTGAGATCCTGATCCTGATAGGGGCTGTAGGTCTCGATGCCGAAGCTCTCATGCCGCATGGCGCTCGAGCCGAAGCGCGCGCCGGGGCGGAACGAAGTCGTCGAATCAAAGGGCGCGCCGAAGAGGACGATCTCCGCCTCGTCGAAGTGGGCGTCGCAGCCGAGAAAGGTTTCTACATTCTGTCTCATCCTTCTACCTCCTTCAGAAGCTTCTCCAAAAAGGCCGGCAGGCAAAACGCGCCGATATGGAGCCGGGTCGTATAGTATTTGGTTTGCAGATTCAGCTTGTTCCAGCCCTCCGCGTCCAAATCGTCCACCGGGTGATACTTCTTGCTGGCGAAGCCGAAGGTCCAGTAGCCCGCCGCGTAGGTGGGGATGTGGGCCTGATAAACCCGGGAGATCGGGAAGGTGTGAACAATGCGCTGATGGGAGCGCTGCATGGCCTCCGCGTCGTGCTGATAGAAGGGGCTGCCCTGCTGGTTGACCATGATGCCGTCCTCGCGCAGGGCGTTGTAGCAGATGCCGTAGAACTCCCGGGTGAAGTAGCCCTCGGAGGGGCCGAAGGGGTCGGTGGAGTCCACGATAATCAGGTCGTACTGCTCGGTGCAGCGGCGGATAAAGCGCAGGGCGTTGTCATAGTAGATGTGTACCCGGCGATCGTCGAGCCGGGAGGCGTTCTCCGGCAGGTAGGCGCGGCAGGCCTTGATCACCTCGGGGTCCATCTCCACCAGATCGATCCGCTCGATCCGCTCATAGCGGGCCAACTCCTTGACCACGCCGCCGTCGCCGGCGCCGATCACCAGCACGTCCTTGATGCCGGGATGCACCGCCATGGGGACGTGGGTAATCATCTCGTTGTAGATGAACTCGTCGCGCTCGGTGAGCTGCACGTTCCCGTCAAGGGCCAGCACGCGACCGTATTCGGGGGTCTCGAAAATGTCGATCCGCTGGTAGTCGCTCTGCTGGGAATACAAATGCCGGTTGATCCGGATAGAGTGCTTCACATCCGGCGCGTGAAATTCGGAGAACCAGAGTTCCATAGGACATCCTCCTGTATGATTTGTGTAGGGACGAGCATTGCTCGTCCGCCGATGCGCGCCGACGCATCGTTCATGAATGTTGGGACGAGCATTGCTCGTCCGCGTTTCTTTCAACGTAAACGCTTACGGCGCGTAATATCGGTCCAAAGACCACTTGGTGGGATTGTTGTCGATATATTGCCAGATTTCCCGGTAATCCTGTTCATTCCGTATCACATGGTCATGAAAATGGATCTGCCAAATGTTTTGGCCAAGGCGCTTGGTTACGATGCCTTTCAATTGTTGAACGATTCTGGATACGCTGGAACATGGTCTCCCGGTGTCTTGCAAAACCAAAATCAGATGCACATGATTTGGCATAATCACATACCGATCCAAAGCAACATCAGAATAATGCGCAGGAATGGCCCGTATCGCCCCATCAACGACCGTACCGGCTTTGCTTAGAATGACGGAGGCTTGCCTTGTCTCGTCCGCCTCCGTAACATGACCGAGGATGCAGGCTCTATCCGCCGTGCAGAAGGTTAGAAAATAGTACCCCGGCGTTTGATAATCATATGTTTGCAGACGGTTCTTTTTCCGTTCCGGGCGCACAGGCATATTTTCAACCCCCTATTATGATCGTGTGTAGGGACAAGCATTGCTTGTCCGGCATTCGGAACAAATGCAATTTGCCGCAGGCAAATCTAACGTACCATCCTGCCACAACGCGGGGAAGATCGCCCTGCGGGCGATTGTTTGCTCCGCAAACGCGGACGAGCAATGCTCGTCCCTACGGGGTTCATCGAAAGGCGGCGGAGGACGGCGGACAAGCGATGCTTGTCCCTACGGATGTGACTGCGGCGTGGGTGTGGGACGGGGAACCCGTCCCCTACGCCAGCACGTTCAACCGCAGAATGTCCGGGTCCTCGGGGCCGGTCATGGAGCAGCCTTTTTCCTTGGCGAACTGGATATAATCCAAAATATCCCGCGTGATGCGCTCGCCGGGGGCGAGGATGGGGATACCGGGAGGGTAGCACATGACGAACTCGCTGCATACCAGGCCCTCGGTCTGGTCCAGCGGCAGAGATTTCTTGGGTGCGTAGAAGGCCTCCTGCGGGGTGGCGACCACCTCGGGGTCCAGATACTCGGTATCGAGCAGGCCGGAGCCGTCGCGCTGATAGCGGCGGCGAATCTCCGCCAGCGCGGAAACCAGCCGCTCCAGCTCCTGCAGCCGATCTCCGATGGACAGGTAGGCCAGAATGTTGCCGATGTCACCGAACTCGATCTGAATGTCGTATTCGTCGCGCAGGATGTCATAGACCTCGATGCCCGCAAGCCCGATATCCCGCGTGTGGATGGAGAGCTTCGTCTGGTCGAAGTCGAAGATGGAATCACCGTTGACCAGCTCCTTGCCGAAGGCATAGTAGCCGCCGATGGCGTTGATCTCCTCCCGGGCGTAGTCGGCCATGGTCGTGACCTTGGCGAAGATGTCCCGCCCGTGGAGGGCCAGCATCCGGCGGCTGATGTCCAGCGAGGACATCAGCAGGTAGGAGCCGGAGGTTGTCTGGGTCAGGTTGATGATCTGCCGCACGTGACCGGGGTTCATCTGCGGCCCGGTGAGCAGGAAGGAGGACTGGGTGAGGCTGCCGCCGGACTTGTGCATGGACACGGCCGCCATATCCGCCCCCGCCTCCATGGCGGAGGTGGGCATTCCCGCGCCGAAATAGAAGTGGGTTCCGTGGGCCTCGTCCGCCAGACAGTACATCCCGGCGTCGTGCGCCATGCGGACAATGGCCTTGAGGTCGGAGCAGATGCCGTAGTAGGTGGGGTTGTTCACCAGCACCGCCACGGCGTCGGGATTCTCCCGAATGGCCTTGAAAACCTGATCGCGGCGCATTCCGAGGGAAATGCCCAGCCGGTCGTCCACCTCGGGGTTGACGTAGACCGGCACCGCGCCGCAGAGCACCAGCGCGTTGATGACGGAGCGGTGGACGTTGCGCGGCAGAATGATCTTGTCGCCCCGCTTGCAGGTGGTGAGCACCATGGTCTGCACGGAGCTGGTCGTGCCGCCCACCATGAGGAAGGCATGGGCCGCGCCGAAGGCGTCGGCGGCCAGCTCCTCGGCCTCCTTGATGACGGAGACGGGGTGGCAGAGATTGTCGAGGGGCTTCATGGAGTTGACGTCGATGGTGACGCATTTTTCCCCAAGGAAGGCTGTCATCTCAGGATTGCCCCGCCCGTGCTTGTGGCCCGGCACGTCAAAGGGGACGACGCGCATCTGGCGGAAGGTCTGGAGCGCCTCGTAGATGGGCGCGCGCTTCTGATTGAGGAGGATGGAAGGCTCGTTCATGGTCAATACCCCCATAAAAAGAAAATCACAGGCCCACAGCCTGCAAACGACGGTGACAGCACAGCAGGATCGTTCCGGCGAACACCCCGGCGTTGTTCTTTTACTCCTATACTATACAAAAAACCTGTCGGGAAGTCAAGAATTTTCACAGGTTTATTCAAAATTGGGCGCTCCTTGCATGGGTCGGCAATAAAAAATTTACGCATTTCCGAAAAATAACCATTGTTTTCCGCGGAGAAATCGTTTATGATAGGGGTGCGAGAAACTACATTCTGCGAGGTGCAATCCATGATCAATCTTGATATTTCCAATATTTGGGGGGAATATACCCTCAACGATCTGCTCGCTCTGGAGAAAGAGGTCTTCACAGCCCATCGCACCCTGATCGACGGCAAGGGCCCCGGCTCGGATTTCCTCGGCTGGATGGATCTGCCCGTCTTTGAGGCCACGGAGGAGATGCGCCGCATCGCCGCCGCCGCCAAGCGCATCCGCGAGAGCTCGGACGTGTTCGTGGTCGTCGGCATCGGCGGCTCCTATCTCGGCCCCCGCGCCGCGATCGAGCTGGTCAAGGGCCAGAACCACAACCTGCGCGGCAAGGATCCGCAGGTCTTCTTCGCCGGCAACAATCTCTCCACCCGGGCCTGGCAGGAGCTGTGCGCCCTGCTGGAGGAGAAGGATTTCTCCATCAACATCATCTCCAAGTCCGGCACGACCACCGAGCCCGCCATCGCCACCCGCGCCCTGAAATGGATGCTCGAACGCAAGTACGGCGCGGAGGAGGCCAGAAAGCGCGTCTTCGTCACCACCGACCCCGCCAAGGGCGCCCTGCGCCAGATGGCCGCGGAGGAGGGCTACGAGACCTTCGTGATTCCGCCCAACGTCGGCGGACGCTATTCCGTCCTGACCGCCGTGGGCCTTCTGCCCATGGCCGTCGCGGGCATGGACGTTACAGAGGTCATGTTCGGCGCGGCCTCTGCGAAGCGGGACATGGACGTGCTCTCCTTCGAGAACCCCGCGTGGCTCTACGCCGCAGGGCGCAACCTACTCTACCGCAACGGCAAGGCCATCGAGCTTCTGTGTAACTGGGAGCCCGCCGCCCGCTACTTCGGCGGCTGGTGGCAGCAGCTCTTCGGGGAGTCCGAGGGCAAGGACGGGCAGGGCATTTTCCCCGCCACGGTGGAATTCACCGCCGACCTCCACTCCCTCGGCCAGATGATCCAGCAGGGACAGCGCAACCTGTTCGAGACGGTCATCCGCTTCGCCCCCCTGCGCAAGAAGACCATGATCGAGCTGGATTGGAAGAATCTGGACGGTCTGAACTATCTGGAGGGCAAGAGTCTGGACTTCGTGGAGGAGCAGGCCTTCCTCGGCACGCTGGCAGCCCATGTGGACGGCGGCGTGCCCGTGATGCTGGTGCAGGCGGACGAAATCTGCGACCGCACGCTGGGCGAGCTGTTCTACTTCTTTGAGCTCTCCTGCGGCATCTCCGCCTATATGCTGGGGGTCAACCCCTTCAACCAGCCCGGCGTGGAGTTCTACAAGCGGAATATGTTCCAGCTTCTCGGCAAGCCCGGTTACGAAAAGAAATAATACCCGCCGCAGCGGCGCAGACTGTGCCGCTGCCCCTTCCAACTTCACACACAAAGGAGAGGATTTCCAATGGTTAAGCTCATTGCCGGACGCAGCGGCACCGGAAAAACCCAGCAGATGGTCAGCCAGATCAACGAGGCCGTCGAGAAGGAGCACGGCAGTCTCGTGTGCATCGAGCAGCGCACCTCGCTGCGCTACGATCTGAACTACAAGGTTCGCCTGATTGAATACCAAACCTATCAGCTCGAGGGGCTGAAGGCGCTGCAGGCCTTTATCTCCGGCCTGCACGCCGGGAATTTCGATATTTCCCACATCTATCTCAAGAGCGTCCATCGGCTTTTGAGCACCGACGACCCCACCGTGGTGGCACAGTTCTGCGACTGGTGTCGCAGCTTCGGCGAGGCCCACGGTCTGAACTTCACCATGACCTTCCGCCTGGAAGCGGAAACCGCCCCCGAAGCGCTCAAGGCGTACATGAACTGAACGGTTTTCACTGCCGCAGGGACGGAGGTCCCTGCGGCAGTTTCACGGGAAGAAAACACCCCTTGACAAACCGGAAAAACCGTGTAGAATAGTAGTACAATTTCATAGCCTTATCAAGAGTGGCGGAGGGACCGGCCCTGTGAAGCCCGGCAACCTGCATTTGCAAGGTGCCAAATCCGGCGAGTAAATCGGCAGATGAGGAGAAGCACTGGACAAGCTGCCGCCTTGAAAGGGCGGCTTTTCTTGTGGAAGGAGAGAATGATAATATGCTGAAACGTATCTTTACCTCGGAATCCGTCACCGAGGGACACCCCGACAAGGTTTGCGACCAGATCTCCGACGGCGTGCTCGACGCCATTCTGGCGCAGGACCCCATGGCCCGCGTGGCCTGTGAGACCGTCACCACCACCGGCATGGTGCTGGTGACCGGCGAAATTTCCACCGACTGCTACGTGGACATTGCCCGCATTGCCCGCGACACCCTGCGGCACATCGGCTACGACTCCCCGGCGGCGGGCTTCAACGGCAACACCTGTGCCGTGCTCACCGCCATCGACGAGCAGTCCGGCGACATCGCCATGGGCGTGAACGCCTCCTATGACGACCGGCTGACCACCGGCGCGGGAGATCAGGGCATGATGTTCGGCTTCGCCTGCGACGAAACGAAGGAGCTGATGCCCGCGCCGATCAGCTACGCCCACAACCTCTCCCGCGCCCTGAGCGAGCTGCGCAAAAACGGAACCCTGCCGTGGCTGCGCCCGGACGGAAAAAGTCAGGTCTCGGTGCAGTATGACGACAACGGCGTGCCCGAGCGCATTGACACCGTGGTCGTCTCGACCCAGCACGCGGAGGACGTGGACGTGGACACCCTGCGCGAGCAGGTGATCTCCACCGTCATCCGCCCCAATCTGCCCAAGCGCCTGCTCGACGCGGACACGAAGTTCTACGTCAACCCCACGGGCCGCTTCGTCCTCGGCGGCCCCGCCGCCGACTCCGGCCTTACCGGGCGAAAGATCATCGTGGACACCTACGGCGGCTACGCCGCCCACGGCGGCGGCGCCTTCTCCGGCAAGGACCCGACGAAGGTGGACCGCTCCGCCGCCTACATGGCGCGCTACATCGCCAAGAACCTCGTCGCGGCAGGGCTGGCCCGGAAGTGCCAGATCGAGCTGGCCTACGCCATCGGCGTCGCCCAGCCGGTCTCGGTGCTGGTGGACAGCTACGGCACGGGCCGCGTCCCCGACGCGGAGCTCTCCGCGCTGGTGCGCCGCTGCTTCGATCTGCGCCCCGCCGCCATCATCGAGCGGCTCGACCTTCGCCGCCCGATCTATCAGCCCACCGCCGCCTACGGACACTTCGGTCGCCCCGACCTCGACCTGCCGTGGGAGCGCCTCGACCCGGCTGCATTCGACTGAGAAACCGGACCCGATCCCGTGGCGCGCCATGTGCGCGCGCTACGGAACGGGTGCAAAATCGAAAAGGAGGACGTCTATGGAACTTCTCAAAGCCTTGGAATCCATTCGCTTTCCTGCGCTGAACCGGCTCATGCAGGCGATTACGAGCTGCGGCGAGGAGCTGGTTTTTATGGCGGTAGCCCTGATTCTGTTCTGGTGTGTGGACAAATGGAAGGGCTACTATGTACTCGCCGTCGGCTTCGTGGGAACCCTGTTCAGCCAGTTTCTCAAGCTGCTGTGCCGCGTTCCGCGCCCGTGGGTGCGCGACCCCTCCTTCACGGTGGTGGACTCCGCCCAGCGCGGGGCCACGGGCTATTCCTTCCCCAGCGGGCACGCCCAGAACGCGGCCTGCACCTTCGGGGCCATTGCCCGCGCCTCGAAGCGGCGCGCATTGCGCGTTGCGCTGGTTGTGCTGATCCTTCTGATCGGCTTTTCGCGCCTCTATCTCGGCGCGCATGATCTGGCGGACGTGGGCGTGGGACTGCTGATCGGCCTGGTGCTGGTCTTTGCCCTTCATCCGCTGCTCCGCCGCGCCAGGGAATCCCCCGCCGTCATGTACGGCTTTCTCGCCGTTTTGACTCTGCTCGCGCTGGGCAATCTGGCGTTTCTGCTCCTGCACGCCTTCCCCGACGAGGTACGCGTCGTCGATCCGCTCACCGGGATCAGCAACTACGACGAGGCTCTGAAAAACGGCTGCACCCTGCTGGGCTGTCTCGCCGGTCTGATCGTGGCCTACACGGTCGATCTGCGGAAGCTGCACTTTTCCGAGGCCGCCCCGCTGCCCGGACAGATCTGTAAGGTCGTCTTCGGCATGGCGGGACTGGTCGGCCTGCGCTACGGCCTGTCCGCCCTGTTCAAGTCCGGCCTGCTGCCGGCCTTTCAGGGTCAGCACGGCTGGAATGCCCTGCGCTACTTCCTGATGGTCGTTTTCGCCGGAACCGTCTGGCCGATGAGCTTTCCGTTCTGGCAGAAGCTGGGCAAAACACGCCATTGATTTTCCCGGCGAAAAATGTTATAATGGCTTGAATCATCCAAAAAACTGTCCCCACGCAACGGAGGGATGCGATATGGAACGAAAAACCCCTGTGATCCCCGCCGAGGAGCTGCAGCGGCAGGCGGAGATTGCCCAATACGTCCATGAATTCTGGCAGAAGCAGGGCAAGACGCCCGTGGCCTATGTGGAGACCTACGGCTGCCAGCAGAACGAGGCCGACTCCGAGCAGCTTCGCGGGCTTTTAAAGGCCTGCGGCTACGGCCTCACCGATACCGCCGAGGGCGCGGATCTGGTCATCGTCAACACCTGCGCCATTCGGGAGCACGCCGCCCAGCGGGTCTTCGGCAACGTGGGCGCACTGGTCCACACCAAGCGCCGCCACCCGGGGCAGAAGATCTTCGTCTGCGGCTGCATGATGGGCCAGCCGGAAATATCCGCCCGGATGAAGAATTCCTACGCCCATGTGGACGGAATCTTCTCGCCGCACCATCTCTGGCAGTTTCCCGAGCATCTCTACCGCGTCCTGATCCGGCATAAGAAGGCTTGGGCCGTGGAGGACTCCGCCGGGGCCATTGCCGAGGGCCTGCCCACGGTGCGGACGAACCAACGCAAGGCTTGGGTCAGCATCATGTACGGCTGCAACAACTTCTGCACCTATTGCATCGTTCCCTACGTCCGGGGCCGGGAGCGGAGCCGTCTGCCGGAGGATATTCTGGCCGAGTGCCGGGATTTGATTGCCAGGGGCTACCGCGAGCTGACCCTTCTGGGCCAGAACGTCAATTCCTACGGCAAGGATCTGGGCCTCGGCATGGACTTTGCCGACCTTCTGGGGCAGATCGCGGAGCTGGACGGGGACTTCGTGCTGCGCTTTATGACCTCTCACCCCCGCGACGCCAGCCGCAAGCTCTTTGACGTGATGGCCTGCCATGAAAAGATTGCAAAGCAGTTCCACCTGCCCTTCCAGTCCGGCAACGACCGCATTCTGAAGGAGATGAACCGGCACTACAACCGGGCGCAGTATCTGGAGCTGATCGAATACGGACGCAGCCTCATGCCCGACGTGGTGTTCACCTCCGACGTGATCGTGGGCTTCCCCGGCGAGACGGAGGCGGAGTTTGAGGACACGGTTTCGCTGATCGAGCAGGTGCGCTTCGACGCGCTGTTTACCTTCATCTACTCGCCCCGTCCCGGCACCCCGGCGGCGAAGATGCCCGACCCGACGACCAAAGAGGAGAAAAACCGCCGCTTTGACCGTCTGGTTGCCGTGCAGAACGCCATTTCCGAGGAAAAGCACCGGGCCTACGTGGGCAAGACCCTGCGGGTGCTGGTGGACGGGCGCGACGGCGATTTCCTCACCGCCCGCACCGACGGCGGTCGCCTCGTCCGCTTCGCAGGCGGCGACGGTGCCCTGATCGGGCAGTTTGCGAACGTTACGATCACCGACAGCACCACATGGTCGCTGGTGGGCACGGTCGCCCCGTAGGGGACGAATCCCCCGGCCCGCGCACCCGCCCCGCAACCCACGGAAACGGCGACGAAAGAAGGCGTATCAATCGCTTTTGCGCTGTATCTTCGAATCAAAAAGGAGGGTTTCACATGCTTTCATATTCCATCCCTGACAAGATTGCTGAGAAATATGAGCTTCATAACTATGGACACGCGCTGGAAATCCTCACAAGCGCATGTACGGAGGAATGGGAGGAGCTTTTGCAATGCCTCTCCGCTTTTACGATTACGAAAGACGATCTGCTTGCACCGGGCGGCAACGAAAGCTCGATTCCCAAAAAATTCGATCAACAATTGTATCCGCACGGGTGGCGAGAGCTTCGCATTACGGGGGATTTGATTGTGAAGCTCTACCCGCGCAGGGGCAAAAAAGGACATTTTGCAGACAATCCTTCCGATCAGCATGTGATTGAAGGGTATATTGACGGACACAACATTGATTTCGTAAAAAATCGCGTTGCGTTCGATCTGGAATGGAACAGCAAGGATCAGACCTTTGACCGCGATTTGGTTGCGATGCGAACCTATTTTGATTGCGGCTTGATTGACGTCGGCGTGATTGTCACCCGATCCGAGGAATTGAACAGCGTGTTTGACGAGCTCGGAATCAAAGGAAAGTACGGCGCGTCTACCACATGGATGGGCAAGCTCCTGTATCGTTTGAAATCTCGGCGCAACGGAGGATGTCCGATTCTTGCGATAGGAATCAAAAAAGGCTGTCTGGAAGGGGATCTCATATGAGCCAGCTTGAAGAAACAATTTCCAGTCTGGTTGCGTTCACCGACGGGAAAAAGTACAGCACCATTTATGCCGACCCGCCCTGGCAGTTTCAAAACCGAACCGGAAAGGTCGCCCCGGAGCATAAACGGTTGAACCGATATGAAACGATGACGCTGGAGGATATTGCACAGCTTCCCGTTTCCTCCATCGCAGATCAGAAGAGCCACCTGTATCTTTGGGTTCCGAATGCGCTGCTTCCGGAAGGGCTGGCAGTGATGAAGGCCTGGGGCTTTGCGTACAAGACCAATCTTGTATGGGAGAAAATTCGCAAGGACGGCCAGCCCGACGGAAGAGGCGTGGGCTTCTATTTCAGAAATGTGACGGAGCTGCTGCTGTTTGGAATCAAAGGCGAAAAGAATCGAACCCTGGCGCCCGCAAGATCGCAGGTCAATCTGATTCGTACCATGAAACGAGAACACAGCCGCAAGCCGGATGAGATCATTTCGCTGATTGAAAGCTGCTCGCCCGGCCCGTATCTGGAATTATTTGCGCGGGGAGACCGCGCAGGCTGGGATGTGTGGGGCAATCAGGCAAACGCCTCCTACGAGCCAAATTGGAACACGTACAAAAATCACACGGTCGCCCAGCATTCCTCGGGCGCGTGCGCTCCGTAAGAAGGGCAGGAGAAAACAATGGCCGAGCTGACCCCCATGATGAAACAATATAGAGCGCTGCACGCCCAGCACCCGGACTGTCTGCTGTTTTTCCGGCTGGGGGATTTCTATGAGATGTTCGACGAGGACGCCCGCGTGGCCTCGAAGGAGCTGGATCTGGCGCTGACCACCCGGGATCGGGGCAAGTCTGCCGAGGAGCAGACGCCCATGTGCGGCGTGCCCTTCCACTCCGCCGAGGGCTACATCGCCCGCCTCGTCGCCAAGGGCTACAAGGTCGCCATCTGCGAGCAGATGGAGGACCCCGCGCTGGCCAAGGGACTGGTGGACCGGGATATCATCCGCATCATCACCCCCGCCACGGTGGTGGAGAGCTCCATGCTCGACGAAAGCAGCAACAACTACTACGCCTCCCTGTGCCAGACGAGCGAGGGCATCGGCGTGGCGCTGATCGACATTTCCACCGGCGAGGCCTGCGCAACCCTGTCCGACGGCGAAGACGCGCGGGACAAGGCCTTCAGCGAGCTGGGCCGCTTTGAGCCGAAGGAGCTGATTGTGGACGAGGCGCTGGCCCAGGGACGGCGCTTTGCGCTCGACGTGCAGGTGCGTCTGCACTGCCCGGTGAACGTGGGCAAGCGGCATCTGTACGAGGAGCCCGCCGTCTCGGAGCTTCTGGCCGCCCAGTTTGCGGGACAGGACCTCTCCGCCCTGCCGCAGCCGACGCGGCTGGCCCTCGGCGCGCTGGTTCACACCCTGCGCGAGCTGCAAAAGGGCGAGCTGCACCACGTCAACCATGTGGAATACTACCTCTCCGGGCGGTATCTGGAGCTGGACCCCACCGCCCGGCGGAATCTGGAGCTGACCCAGACCATGCGCGGCAAGGAGAAAAAGGGAAGCCTTCTGTGGGTCATGGACAAGACCAGAACCCCGATGGGCTCCCGGATGCTCCGCGCATGGATGGAAAAGCCCCTGCGCAACCCGAACGAAATTCGCCAGCGTCTGGACGCGGTGAAGGAGCTGTACGACGCCACGCTGTCCAGACAGGAGCTTCTGCTGGCGCTCAAGGCCGTGACCGATCTGGAGCGCATCACGGCGCGGATCGTCACGGGCGTCGCCAACGCCCGCGATTTGGTCCAGCTCCGGCAGGGCAGCGCGAGTCTGCCCGCCCTGAAGGCCCGGCTTTCGCAGTGCAGCAGCTCCATGCTGGCGGCGGTCGCCGGGGAGCTGGACGAGCTGACCGATCTCTGCAAGGCCATTGACGAGACCATCGCGGACGAGCCGCCCTTCTCCCTGCGCGAGGGCGGGATTATCCGCCCCGGCTGCTCGGAGGAGGTGGACCGGCTGCGGGAGATCATGTCCGGCGGCAAAGGCACGCTGACCCGGATCGAAGCCGAGGAAAAGGAAAAAACCGGGATCAAGAACCTGCGCGTGGGCTATAACCGCGTCTTCGGCTACTACATCGAGGTAGCCAAGGGGCAGGTCGAGCTGGTCCCCGACACCTATATTCGCAAGCAAACGCTGGTCAACGGCGAGCGCTACGTCACGCAGGAGCTGAAGGAGCTGGAAAACACGATTCTCGGCGCGAAGGATCGCCTCCACGCGCTGGAATATGAGCTCTTCACCATCCTGCGGAATCAGGTCGCCGCCAACGCCCCGCGCATCCAGCGCAGCGCCCGGGCCGTTGCCGCAGCAGACGTGCTGTGCAGCCTCGCGGAGCTCGCGGTGCAGAACAACTACTGTATGCCCGAGGTCGATCTGTCGTCCTCCATTTCAATTACCGCCGGCCGGCATCCCGTGGTCGAAAAGACCCTGACCGACGCGCTGTTCGTCCCCAACGACACGCAGATGGACGGCAAAAACGAGCGCGTCGCCGTCATCACCGGCCCCAATATGGCGGGCAAATCCACCTATATGCGGCAGGTGGCCCTGATTGTCCTGATGGCCCAGATGGGCAGCTTCGTCCCGGCTTCGGCTGCGCGCATCGGCGTGGTGGACAAGCTCTTCACCCGCATCGGCGCGTCCGACGATCTGGCCGCCGGGCAGTCCACCTTTCTGGTGGAGATGTCCGAAATGGCGGAGATTCTCAAGCACGCCACGCCCCGGAGCCTGCTGATCCTCGACGAGATCGGGCGCGGCACGGCGACCTACGACGGCATGGCGATTGCACAGGCGGTGCTGGAGCACGTCTGCGACCCGCTGCGGCTGGGCTGCAAGACGCTGTTTGCCACGCACTACCATGAGCTGACCCTTTTGGCAGACGAGAACCCGGAGATCCGTAACTACAACGTCTGCGTCAAGCGCCGCAAGGACGACATCGTGTTCCTGCGCAAAATCGTTCCCGGCGTTGCCGACGGCAGCTACGGCGTGGAGGTGGCAAAGCTCGCCGGAATGCCCGCCCGCGTGGTCAAGCGGGCGCGGGAGATTCTGAACGAGCTGGAGGAAAAGGGACCGCGCCGCATCTACGTCCCCGTGCAGGCCCCGCTGGGAGTGGAGCTGCCCATGCTGCAAACCGCGCTGGGCGACCCCACCGCAGAGGATCTGAAAAAGCGGATCGAGTCCCTCGCCGTGGACACCATGACGCCCATCGAGGCCCTCAATACGCTCTATGAATTAAAGCACATGCTCTGATAGGAACGGAAACACACGGAACAGGAGGTTTCTATGCCGAAGATTATCCAGCTTGACCCGCATCTTGCCAACCTGATCGCTGCGGGCGAGGTCGTGGAGCGGCCTGCGTCGGTGGTCAAGGAGCTGGTGGAAAACGCCATCGACGCCGGGGCAAGGGCGATCACGGTGGAGCTGCAAAACGGCGGCATGACCTTCCTGCGCGTCAGCGACGACGGCTGCGGCATGGGCCGGGAGGACGCGAAAACCGCCTTCCTCCGCCACGCGACCTCCAAGCTCCGCTCGAAGGAGGATCTGGAGGCCATCGGCACGCTGGGCTTCCGGGGTGAGGCGCTGGCGGCGACCGCCGCTGTGAGTCGGATCGACCTTCTGACCCGCACCGCCGACACCGTGGAGGGCACCCATCTGACCCTCGAGGGCGGGAAGCTCCTGTCCTGCGAGGCGGCAGGCTGCCCCGTCGGCACGACAATCGTGGTGCGCGACCTCTTTTTCAACACCCCGGCCCGGATGAAATTTATGAAACGGGACTCCGTGGAGGGCTCCGCCGCAGCGAGCGCCGTGCAGAAGCAGGCCCTCGCCCACCCGGAAATCTCCTTCCGGCTGATCAAGGACGGGCAGAGCCAGCTCCAGACCCCCGGCGACGGCGCGCTGCTGTCCGCCGTTTACGCGGTGCTGGGGCGGCAGGCGGCCTTGGAGATGGTGCCGGTGGAGAGCCAGTGGCAGTCGCTACGGCTCACCGGCTTCGTCTCCAAGCCCACCGCGACGCGGGGAACCCGCGCCAACCAGTTTTTCTTTGTCAATCACCGTCTGATCCACTCCAAGACCCTCACCGCCGCGCTGGAGGAGGCCTACCGCAACCAGCTCATGGTCGGGCGCTTTCCCTCCTGCGTGCTGAATCTCTCCATCCCGCTCTCGAGCGTGGACGTGAACGTTCACCCCGCCAAAACCGAGGTCAAATTCCTCAACGAGCGGGAAATCTTCGACTGCGTTCACTACGGCGTGCTCGGCACGCTCAACCGCACGCCGGGACAGGTGCCGTTTGTGCTGCAGAAACGCCCCGAGCATCCGCAAGCCGATGCGTCTGTAGGGGCGCTCCATGAGCGCCCGCTCTCCGGCGCGCCTGTAGGGACAAGCAGTGCTTGTCCGCCCGGATCGGAGCGCGCAAGCGGATCGGCGGGCGCAAAGCCCCCGGTGCGCACGGTGTCCCGGCAGGATTACGAACAGATTGCCGCCGTTTTGCACGCCGGCCCCCTGCCGGAGCCGAGTCAGGCCCTGCGCGACGCGGTGCAGGCTGCGTCGCTGCGCAGCGACGTGCAGCGTCCGGTGGACGGAGAGAACGGGGGAGACGGGGGAGACGGATTCCTCGCTTCGCTCGGAATGACAGATTCGGAACGTTCCCGCGAATCGGCGGACGCGCAATGCCCGTCCCTGCGTTCCGAATCGGAACGTGGTGACCGTAGCGCACACTGTGCGCCGCTACCGAAAGCTGGCGCGTGTCGGGCGGACGACGCGCCGCTGCCGCTGGCCGGGGTGGAGCTGGCGCCGTCGTTCCGCTACGTGGGGGAGGTCTTCCGCACCTATCTTCTGGTGGAGCAGGGCGAGGAGCTGATTCTGATCGACAAGCACGCCGCCCATGAGCGGATGAATTTTGAACGCCTGCTGGCGCAGGGGACGACGGTGGTCGGACAAACCCTGCTCCAGCCGCTGGCGAGCCGGTTTGACCGGGAGGAGGCCGCCCTGCTGCTGGAGCACAGGGACCTGCTTTTGAGTCTCGGCTACGACGTGGACGATTTGGGCGAGGGCGATTTGCTGCTGCGGCAGATTCCCTCGGACGTTCCGGTTTCGGACGCCGCGGCAACCCTCTCGGAAATCGCGGGGCATCTGCGCGACGGGCGGCTGGACACCCCGGCGCGTCTGCGCGACGAGGCCCTGCACACGATTGCCTGCAAGGCCGCGATCAAGGCCGGGTACCTCACCGACCCCGTCGAGCTGCAACGGCTCGCCGCCGAGGTCCTGCGCCGCGACGACCTCAAATACTGCCCCCACGGCAGACCGATCTGCACAGTCATCTCCAAGCGGCAGTTGGAGAAGCAGTTCAAGCGAATTCAATAGGTGACGAATATGAAACGTATCCTGTGTATCTGCGGCCCGACGGCTTCGGGCAAGACGGCTCTGGCGGTGGCGCTGGCGAAGACGCTGGACGCCGAGGTGGTTTCCTGCGACTCCATGCAGATTTACCGGGGCATGGACGTGGGGACGGCCAAGCCAGACGCCGCCGAGATGGACGGCGTGCCCCATCATCTGCTGGACGTGGCGGAGCCCGGCGAGGATTTCTCCGTCAGCCGCTACGTCGAGCTGGCGGACGCCGCGATTGCGGACATCCACAGCCGGGGCAAGGCTGCCATTGTCTGCGGCGGCACCGGGCTTTATATGGACAGTCTGATTCAGGGACAGGGCTTCGCCCCGCCCCCGGATCACGGCGAGCGGGCCTATCTGGAGCAGGCCGCCGCGCAAAAGGGGATGCAGTTCCTCTATGACATGCTCAAGGACGCGGACCCCGAGACGGCTGAAAAGCTCCACGTCTCCGACCGCAAGCGGATCATCCGCGCGCTGGAGGTCTTTCTGATTACGGGTCTGCCGCTGTCCTACCACAACGCCCAGTCCAAGCTGAAGGGGCCGAAGCATGAGGCCGACTGGATCGGTCTGACCTTCCGGGACCGGGCGAAGCTCTACGCCCGCGTGGATGCGCGCGTGGAGCAAATGATGGAGCGCGGACTGGCGGACGAGGTGCGAAGCCTTCTGGCGCGGGGTGTGGACGCGAAAACCACCGCCATGCAGGCCATCGGCTACAAGGAGCTGGCCGCCGCCCTGCGGGGCGAATGCACGGTGGAACAGGCCGTGGCGGAGATTCAGCAGGCCTCCCGCCGCTACGCCAAGCGCCAGCTCACGTGGTTCCGCCGCAACGAGGCAATCCACTGGCTATATGCAGACGAAACGCCCGACCTGCGCAGCGCCGCGCTGCAGAAAGTAACAAGTAACAAGTAACAAGTGTCAGGCAACAAGAATTCAGGGGATGAAACCTGTTACCTGTTACTTGTTACTTGTTACCCGATTTCAACTGCATTTGACACCGGAAATCTGCTACCATAGGGCTGTGGCTGACGCCGCAGATTACATAGAAATGAGGGAAACCCTATGGCAGCAAACGAAACCTTACAGGATCTGTTCCTGAACGACATCCGCAAAGAGCATCAATTCGTCACCGTCTTTTTGATGAACGGCTTTCAAATGAAGGGCGTGATCACCGGCTTCGACAGCTTCGTGGTCTGTCTCGTCTCCGAGGGCCGCCAGCAAATGATCTACAAGCACGCGATCTCCACCGTGGTTCCGGCAAGGCCGGTGAAATTCAGCGTTTAACGTCTGAATTCCCCTCGTGGAGCGCGGCAAGGAGGTTCCTTATGCGAGGGGACAAGTTTATGAAGGCAGTGGTAGTCACGCTGGTCTGCATCGTGGCCTGCTACCTGATCTTTTCCTTCACCCGGGTCTCCGGGGACAGCTACAGCATTTATAAGGCAGTGCGCTATGAAGTCGGCGATGGGATTACCACCTCCGGCTTCCTGGTGCGTTCTGAGCAGCTTTTGGAGGCCCCGGGCGAGGGCGTCGTGGTGCTTGCCCGCGCCGAGGGCGAGAAGGTTGGCAAGGGCCAGACCGTAGCAAACGTCTTTCTCGACGAGGCAGCCAAGGCGCGGCAGGCCCGCATTGAGGAGCTGGAGGCGGCGGCGGAGGGACTTCGCCGCGCCGATTCCTTCGCCTCCACGGACGTCGATTCCGCGACGCTGGACCGGGAGATTCTGGATCTGATGACGCAGGTTGCCCGGTTTGCCTCCCGCCGCGAGTATGCCTCCGCCAACACCGCCGCCGAATCGCTCAAGCCTTACGTGCTGCGCCGTTATATCACCAGCAGCAACGTGGACGTGCTCCGCAGCCGTCTTGCCGCGGTGCAGAGCCAGCTCTCTGAGCTCTACGCCGAGGCCGGCGCTGCACAGGCCGGGCAGGTCTCGGCCCCGGCGTCCGGGTTCTTCTCCTCCCGCATCGACGGGTATGAGGACGTTTTGACGCCCGCCTTTCTGGAAACCGCCACGGTCAGCGCGCTGGCAAAATATGAGGGCATCGGCCACCTCTACACCGAGGCCATCGGCAAGCTGGTTCTGTCCCCGAAGTGGTATTTTGCCTCCATCGTCCCCCTGAAAAACGTGGAAACCCTCCGCGTGGGGGATTGGATCGACGTCAACTTCGCCTTTGACTTCTACGAGCCGGTGCGGATGAAGATTGAGCGCATCAGCCCGTCGGAAAACGAGCGCTGCATCCTTGTGCTGTCCTCGGATTCCTACATTCAAAACGCGGTCTCCTCCCGCACGGAAACCGCCGATTTGATGTTCTCCTCGGTTTCGGGTCTGCGCATTCCCAAAACCGCGATCTACGTCAACGAGGAGGGCGAGAGCGGCGTTTACGTTCTGGTGGGCGCGGAGGCCACGTGGAAGTCGATCGAAATTCTCTTTGACGACGGCGACTGCTTCATCGTCAAGCTGGACAAGTCCAGCACCAAAAACCTCTGGCCGGAGGATGCGATCATCCTCACCACCGGAGAGATGTTTAACGGAAAGGTCATGGTACAATGAGCATTGCAGAAAACGTTGCGGCGATCCGCAGGAGAATGGCCGAGGCCGCCCGCGCCGCCGGAAGGGCGCCGGAGGAGATTCTACTCTGCGCCGCCACCAAGATGAACGACGCCGAGCGGGTCCGTCAGGCCGTGGCGGCGGGCGTGGACTGCTGCGGCGAAAACCGCGTGCAGGAGCTGACGGAAAAGCAGCCCCTCGGCGCTTACGAGGGCCGCCCCGTCCATTTCATCGGGCATTTGCAGACCAACAAGGTCAACAAGGTCGTGGGCAAGGTCGATCTGATCCAGTCCGTCGATCGGCTGGAGCTTTTGGAGGCCGTGAACCGAACGGCCCTGCGTCTGGGCGTCCGGCAGGAGATCCTGCTGGAGGTCAACGTCGGGGCGGAGCCCCAAAAGGGCGGCTTTTCCTGCGAGCAGACGCTGGCGCTGGCAGGTCAGATGGGCCAGTTTCCGGGTGTTTTCCTGCGCGGTCTGATGGCAATACCCCCAATTTCCGAAAAAAAGGGGGATAATTGTAAATATTTTGCAAAAATGAGAAATCTTTTTATTGACATTGACGGGAAAAAATACGATAATGTATCCATGGTCTGTCTGTCCATGGGCATGAGCGACGACTTTGAGGACGCGATTGCCGAGGGCAGCACCATGATCCGCATAGGGACCGCCATTTTCGGCGCCCGGCACTACAACTGACGACAATAATTTGATACAGATACATAGGAGGAAACCGCACCATGGGACTGATGGACGAACTCAAGAAGCTGACCAGACCGTATAACGAGGACGATCTGGACGAGTACGAATATGACGAGGAAGAGGACGCTCTGGAGCAGGAGCCCGAACCCGCTCCCGCTGCTTCCCGCCGCTCCGCCTTCGCCGCCCCCGAGACCCCTGCCACCGGCAGCTCCCGCCGCTCCGGCCCCGCCAAGGTGGTCAACCTGAACACCAACACCGCCATGCAGGTGATTCTGGTCAAGCCCGACCGCTTCGACACCGTGACCGAAATCGCAGACCATCTGCGTGACAAGAAGGCCGTTGTGCTGAATCTGGAGTCCACCAACAAGGACGTTGCCCGCCGTCTGGTCGATTTCCTCTCCGGCGCAGCCTATTCGCTGGACGGGAAAATCAAGAAGGTCGCCATTTCCACCTACATCCTGACCCCCTTCAACGTGGAGATCGTCGGGGATCTGGTGGAGGAGCTGGAGAACAGCGGCGTCTACTTCTAAAGCTCCGCGCCACGGCGTTCTGCAGCGGCGCACCTGTGCGCCGCGCGCCCAGTGAAAGTACAGAAAGGAACCGTCTGCCATGCTGACACCCCAAGATTTACAGGAAATTTCCTTTGAGAAGGCCAAGATCGGCGGTTACGTGATGAAGTCCGTGGACGACGTACTCGAACCGTTGATGCAGGACTATGTGACCCTCTACAAGGAAAACGCTGTGCTCAAGAGCAAAATGCGGCTTCTGGTGGAGCGGCTGGAGAGCTATCGCGCCAACGAGAGCGAGGTCAAGGCCGCGCTTGCGAAGGCCCGCAGTCAACAGGCCCCTGCCGACGCGGCCCCTGCTGCGCCCGCGTCGAACGCCGCAGCGGAGGCGGAGGCGGAGCGTCTTCGTCAGGCGAAGCAGGCCACCGCCGACTTTGTGCGCGCGGTGGAGGCCCAGCTTGCCCGCCAGCAGGAGGCGCTGGAGGCGCTCAAGCGGGAGCTCTCCGCAGATGCGCCCGCTTCCAAGAAGCCCAAGGCCGAGGAACGCCCCAGCCGCAGAAGCGACAGCCCTGCGGACATTGCCGCCCAGATTGAGAAGAACGTGAGCCGGATCACCGGCGATTCGCCCCGGCCCAGAACCGAACCCAGACTGCCCGATTCCTCCGCCACCAAGGTGATGCCCACTCTTGACGAGCGCACCACGGCGAAATTCGCCAACCTCAAGTTCGGCAAAAACTACAGACCGGAATAACGCCCGACCCGCACCCACGCGCCTGTAGCGGCGCACATCCAGTGCGCCACGCTCCCGCGTTTCGGAATGAATTGAATACCCTGCGTTGAAGGGAACGTGCGCTTCGCACCGAAGCACAGAGAGCCGTCGGCTGGTGGAAGACGGTGTTCGGACGAATCGCGGATCCTCCCCGAGCACCCCGCCCAACGGGAAGCGAAGCTTCCCCAGTAGACCGGGGCGTTTCATGGGCGTTACACCATGCTTGAGCGGCTATGGCCCGGCCATAGCAATAAGAGTGGTACCGCAGAGGAAGAACGCCTTTGTCTCTTAGTTGAGACGGAGGCGTTTTCCTGTTCGCCGCCCCGCAGGGGACGGGTTCCCCGTCCCGCACCGCCGTGTAGCGGCGCACATCCAGTGCGCCACGGTTCCCACGGGACGACGCTGGTTCGTAGGGGTCGGCGTTCCCCCACGACCCGCACGGCTCAAAACAGTGTTTTTCACTCTTATTTCAGTTTCTATGCAAGGAGGATTTGTATGGAAAAAATTGCATTACGATGTGATGTTTGCAACGGTTCTCTTACCATGCAGCCGGGCGGCCAGTTTGCAATTTGTGATTATTGCGGCACAAAATATGCCCTTCCCCGACTCAGAGAGAAAATACAAGAAATCCGAGGCACTGTCTTCGTTGCAGGCGTTGTCAAAACCACAAGCGCAGATTTTGATATTCAAGCAGGCGTTCTGCTCCATTATCGGGGGAGAGATACAGAGATTGTGATCCCGGATGATGTTCAGGAAATTGGAAGAGAATGCTTCAAGGGAATGCAATATCTCACTTCGGTGACGTTTCCAAAGGGGCTGAAGCGGATTGCAGACGCCGCATTTATGAACTGCACAGGACTGACGCATATTTCTTTTCCAGAAGGATTAGTGTTGATCGGGCAAAGCGCTTTTGAGGGATGTTATGGCCTAACCCATATTACCTTTCCCAGAAGAATGCCTAAGCTTGAAAGGAATTCTTTCTACTATTGTCAAAATTTGAAGGTTGTGGAACCAGAACATGATTATTGTACAATCGGAAACTTTTATTCTCGTCCTGTGTCTCCGTGGGTAATGTCTTATTATATAAGACATGGAAAATGCGCGTATTGTGGAGGAGAATTCAAAGGGGTTTTCTGGAAACGATGCAGCCGTTGTGGCAAAGAAAAGGATTACTGATTATTCTGTTTTCTGAAATACAAACTGACGTAACGACATTCCGTTCCGTGGTCATGCCTCCGGCGGCCCCCTTTCTTGTCCCGGCAAGAAAGGGGGGAAAGAACCGGCCAGAGGGGGAAGATTCCGAATCTCTCCCCCCTCTGGACACCCCTCATTCAAACGGCCAAAAGGGGTCATCCCCCTTTTGGATATCCCCGCAAGCGTCCAACGCTGGCGCGTCATGTCGAGACCGCCCGCACGACCCGCACCCACGCCCGGCAGCGGCGCACACTGTGCGCCACGCTGACGCACGTAGCGATTGCGGTTGTAGGGACGAGCAATGCTCGTCCGCGTTTGCGAAGCAAACAATCGCCCGGCAGGGCGCTCTTTCCTGCGTTGCTGCGACACGGCACGTTCGATTTGCCTGCGGCAAATTGCATTCGTTCCGAATGCCGGACGAGCAATGCTCGTCCCTACGCAGTGTCACGGGAAGAATGTAGGGACGCGCATTGCGCGTCCGCGTTTGCGAAGCAAACAATCGCCCGGCAGGGCGATCCCCCTGCGTTGCGGCTGTACGGTACGTTCGATTTGCCTTCGGCAAATTGCATTCGTTCCGAATGCCGGACGAGCAATGCTCGTCCCTACACCCGTTCCGTTGGTGTCACTCCGCGTTTGCGAAGCAAACAATCGCCACGACTCAGCGTTTCTGAATACTTGTTACTTCATCATAAGAGAGGACGTAAATCTATGGACTACAAAACCACCATCATCACCCCGAAAACCGATTTTCCGATGCGCGGCGCGCTGCCGCAGCGGGAGCCTGCCATGCTGGAGGGCTGGAACAAAATCGACGTCTACACCGCGCTGCGCGAGAAGAACGCGGGCAAGCCCAAGTTCATCCTTCACGACGGCCCTCCGTTCTCCAACGGCGACATTCACATGGGCCACGCGCTGAACAAGACCCTCAAGGACTTTATCATCCGCTCCTACGCGATGCGCGGCTTCGACACCCCCTACGTTCCCGGCTGGGACAACCACGGAATGCCGATTGAGTCCGCCATCATCAAGAAGAACAAGCTCAACCGCAAGGCCATGTCCGTGCCCGACTTCCGCTCCGCCTGCCGCGACTTCGCTCTGGACTACGTGGACCGGCAGCGCAAGGGCTTTGAGCGTCTGGGCATTGTGGCCGACTGGGAGCATCCCTATCTGACGATGGACAAGGCGTTCGAGGCCGAGGAGGTCAAGGTCTTTGGCGAAATGTACCGCAAGGGCTATATCTACAAGGGTCTGAAGCCCGTCAACTGGTGCCCCAAGGACGAGACCGCTCTGGCCGAGGCCGAGATCGAATATCAGGACGAGCCCTGTACCACCGTCTACGTCAAGTTCCCGATGCAGGACGATCAGGGCAAGCTGGCCCACCTCGATCTGAGCAAGCTCTTCTTCGTGATCTGGACGACGACGATCTGGACCCTGCCCGGCAACATGGGCATTGCCCTCCATCCCCGGGAGTCCTACGTCATCGTCAAGGCTCCCAACGGCGAGATGTACGTCATGGCGGAGGCCCTGACGGAAAAGGTCATGCAGATCGGCGGCTTTGAGCACTGGGAAATCCTCGAGACTCACCCCGGCAGCTTCTTTGAGTATATGCTGGCAAAGCACCCCTTCCTGGACAAGACCTCACTGCTGGTCAACGCCGACTACGTGACGATGGACTCCGGTACGGGCTGCGTCCACACCGCTCCCGGCTTCGGCCCCGAGGACTATCAGACCGGTATGCGCTACGGTCTGGAGCTGATCGTCCCCGTGAACGACGTGGGCCGCCACACCGACTACGCCGGCAAGGACGCCGGCATGAAGACCGACGAATCCAACCCCGTCATTCTGGCGGATATGAAGCAGAGCGGAATGCTCTTCGCCTCCGAGAACGTGATCCACTCCTATCCCCACTGCTGGCGCTGCAAGAGCCCGATCATCTTCCGCGCCACGCCGCAGTGGTTCTGCTCCGTCGATTCCTTCAAGGATGAGGCCGCTGCTGCCTGCGAGGACGTGCGCTGGCTGCCCGCGTGGGGCAAGGACCGCCTGATCTCCATGATCCGCGAGCGCAACGACTGGTGCATCTCCCGCCAGCGCCGCTGGGGTCTGCCGATCCCGGTCTTCTACTGCAAGGACTGCGGCAAGCCTATCGTAACTGACGAAACTATAAATACTGTCTCCGAGCTTTTCAGAGCGGAAGGCTCAAACGCATGGTTTGCTAAAGACGCCTCTGAGATCCTGCCCGAGGGCTTTGTTTGTCCTCACTGCGGATGCAAGGAAGGCTTCACAAAAGAAGAGGACACCCTCGACGGCTGGTTCGACTCCGGCTCCACCCACTACGCCGCCATGAAGCG
>CACXHI010000035.1 GCA_902767395.1 Oscillospiraceae bacterium | reverse complement strand
TTCGAGAGGTTTCGGAGACGTTCAGGTTGTTCTCAAAAAACTTATTGATGGTAAACAGCGTCTCCTGATCGAGGGTGTCGATGGAATTCTTTTTGAAGACCTCCCGCAGGAAGATCTCGCAAAGGGTGGTGGGAAGTTGATAGATCAGCCGCCCGATGCCCAGATTCTCATAGGTAATGATGGACTTCTCGGTGTCGAACACCTTGCCGACCTCAATTGCGACCTGCGCCTCCTTGAAGGAATCGGCAAGCTCCCGAAGATGCTCCGCAATGCTGCCGATGCCAATGGTCGTCTTGAGGAAGAGCTGGCTTTTCAGCGATTCCTCCATCAAGGTCGCAAGCTCCAGAAGCTGGGCCTGCTCCACGTTCGCGCCGACGGCCTTCACCACGGCCACGTCCGTCTCGTTGATGGAGATGACAAAGTCCTGCTGCCGGTCGGGGAACAGACCCTGCAGCACGTCCACCGCCCCCATGTCGGCACTGTCCGTCTGCCGGACCAGAAACACCGTGTGGTTCTGCTCGGAGGAGAAGTGGAGCTCCTTGGCGCGGATGTAGATGTCGCCGGGGAGGATGTTGTCGGTGATAATATTTTTGATGAAGGTTGCCTTATCGTGTTTTTCCTCGTAATTGGTTTTGGTGCAGTTGAGCGCAACCTGCGCCATTGCGCAGAGGGTTTTCGCCATGTCGTCGTCGCCGTCCACAAAAACGGCATAGTCGAAGCTGCCGTCAAAGTTGGACATTGCCTTGGACGTCTTGCCGGAGAAATGGGTAATCTGATCGTCAGACAGAGACACAATCCGCGCAAGCTTCGGGAGCTTGGAGCCTACCTGCCCGGGATCGGAGCAGGCCACAACCGTTCCCTCGGCGTCGATCACGCCGAGCTGTCGATCCGTTGCTGCCTTCAATTGCTGAATCACGTCCGTAAAAATGTAGTTTGTCATTGTCTCGCACTCCTGTCGGTGTGTTAGGTTTTTTTACAACATCTACCTTCTATCATAACCGATTTCCGTTCATTTTGCAAGACCATTTTGTGATTTTCTTTGAAAAAAACAAGAAATTTTTATGCAAAAACACAACAGCCCCCGGCGATATGTCTAATTCCGTTCAAAAGATTTCAGCCTGAATGACCGGATTATCCAACCGCTTTTCTTTGTGGAATTTGTACATTGGGATTGATTTACCGGGACAGCCGTGGTATAATGCCCCTGACACTACTAGGGAAATGAGGCTGATCCTGTGGCAAGAAAACTGTTCTGCGAAATCAACCCCTTCTTCTTTGCAATCTCCATGAAGAAAGAACATCTGAAACGGCATATTCAGAATCTCGCGCCGGGGAACCGCTTTGCGAAAACCCGTGAGACAGAGCCGCTGCCCAATCTTGTCAAACGCCACTCCTCCGTGTTGGTTCGGCGGCTTCACGGCGTGGATTTACAGCTCCAGCAAAACAAGGTCACCAACATCCGGCTGGCTTCCGAGAAAATCAACGGCCTGCTGATCCGCCCCGGCGAAACTTTCTCCTTCTGGGGCACCATCGGAAAGACCAGCGCCCGGAAGGGCTATCGGGAGGGACTGGTCATTCGGAACAGCAAGGTGGAGTCCGGTGTCGGCGGCGGTCTGTGCCAGATGGGAAATCTGATTCACTGGCTCGTTTTGAACAGCCCGCTCACAGTGACGGAGCTGCATCATCATTCCGACGCCCTCTTCCCCGACGAGCGCCGCCGTGTTCCCTTTGGCACCGGCACATCCGTCTGCTACAACCACATCGACTACCGCTTCCGCAACGACACCGATCAAACCGTTCAGCTTTTGGTTTGGATCGAAGGCGATGAGCTCTGCGGAGAGCTGCGGAGCGAAAAGCCCTTCCCCCATCAGTACAGGCTGGTGGAGGAAAACCACCACTTCCGCAAGGAGGGGGACGCATGGTATCGGATTTCCCAAGTCTATCGGCTGGTTTATGACCGGAACAGCGAGGAAGCGCTTGCGAAGGAGCTGATTCTGGACAACCATTCCAAGGTGCTGTACGATCCCGCGTTGATTCCGGCGGAGCAGATTCGCAGCGACTCCGTCTGACCCGCCTGTTCCGGCTCCGGTAAGCAAGCCGTCCCGCAGCAACTCAGCCACTGTATAGGGTGTTGGCCGGGCTGCTGCCGTTTCCGGAGCTCAGCCGGTCAATCTCATCCTCCGTCAGCTCCCGCACCGACCCGCACGGAAGACCGTCAAGGGACAGCGCCCCCTCCTGCTCGCGGCGGAGGTAGGCAACGGTCATGCCACGGCTCGCCATCATCCGGCGCACCTGATGGTACTTGCCCTCCGTCACGGTAATCTCGCTCTCCCCCGGCCCCAGCGGGCGGAGCACCGCGGGGCGGCAGCGCGTCCCGTCCCGAAGCGTCAGTCCCGCAGCAAAGGCGGCCACGTCCTCCTCCCCTGCGGTTCCGGCATGTCTGGCGTAATATCGCTTTTCGACGCCGTGCTTGGGAGAGATCAGCCGATGAGCCAGCTCTCCGTCGTTCGTCAGCAAGAGCAGGCCTTCGGTTTCCTTGTCCAGACGGCCCACGGGAACCACGCTCTGCCGCAGATAACGCGGCGGGATCAGCTCCATCACCGTCCGATCACGCGGATCTTCGGTGGAAGTCACGAAGCCTGCAGGCTTATGCAGCAGAAGCACCACGCGGCGCGGCGCTTCTACCGGCTCGCCGCGCAGCAGCACCGCGTCGTGCGCGGGGTCCAGCTTCATCGCCCCGTCGGTTACAGGACGCCCATTGACCTGCACCACGCCGGTTTTCAGCAGGGCCTTCAGCTCCCGCCGGGACGCCACACCCGCGTCTGAGAGAAACTTATCCAGTCGTTCCATGAAATCACCTTCATATCCCGGCGCGCCGGGGCATAGATTGCACTGTAAGCTTGAAAGGCAAAGGAGTTGCAGCTATGTTTGTATTCACCACCAAGGTCTCGAAAACCAAGCTGGCGGCGATCGTGACACTGTTGATTGCCGCCGTGGTTCTGGTTGCGGCGCTGGCCGCGGCAAAAGCCAACGCACCGGAGGAAGCTGACCCGCTTGACGGGCAGAGTAACGACAGCCGCGTGGCCTTCCTCGCGCAGTACGGCTGGGACGTCAATGCCGAGCCCGTGCAGACGCAGACCGTCGCCGTGCCGAAGGAGGACAGCGAGGCGTTCTCCCGTTACAACGCTCTGCAAAAATCGCAGGGCTTTGACCTGACGGCCTACGCCGGTCAGCAGGCCATGCGATACGTCTATGAAATTCTGAATTACCCGGAGGCGGATAAGCCGGTCTACGCCACGATCTTCGTTTGTCAGGGAAAAATCATCGGCGGCGACGTCACGGACACGGCCCCGGACGGAAAAATGCACGGCTTCGCAAAGCCGTAGGCTGATCCGGCCCGGAGACGTTCCGGCGAAAGCTACTGTATCACACACATGTTACAAAAGTATTACAAAAACAAACAAAATGAAAATATTTTTCTTCAGCCCCGCCGCACGGCGGCGGCTGTTTTCTTATGACCGCACGCAGGGTGGCGGCGCGCAGTGTGCGCCATGCCGATCACGCTGCGATTTTGAATTTTTACAATTTTTTTCTTGAAACTTGGCCCAAGAAGCTGTATAATAGAGCGTAAATGGCCCGACACCATCGGCCAGAGCATTATTTTGAGAGGATTGATGAACAAATGAGCGCATCCGCATCCAAGAAGAAGCGCAAGGATCTCGAAGCGCAGGGCCTTTCTCCCAAGACGGTCGCTGCCCAGAAGGAAAAAAAACAGAAGAACCAGACCCTGCGAAACGTCCTGAAGGTCGCTCTTGCTGTCGTTGTCGTGGCGGCAATCGTTCTTCTGGTGATCAAGCTGGTCAACAAGAAGGTCAACGAGCCGAGCTATGACACCTCTCTCGCTGTCGCAACTGTCGGCGAGGAAAAGATTACCGTTCCGCTCTACGACTACTTCTACAACCTGACCGCTTCCAACATGTACAGCAACTACTCCTTCCTGTTCAAGGCCGGCACCCCCTTCTCCCAGCAGAACAGCGTTGGCGGCGAGGGCACGATGGAGGATTACATGAAGGGTATCACCTCCAAAAATATCGAGGAGATCATGAATCTCTACATCGACGCCAAGAAGAACGGGTATCAGCTCTCTGACGAGGAAAAGAAGTCTTTGGAGGAATCTATGGAGTCTATCGAGAACGAGGCTTCCTCCTACGGCTATCCCAGTCTCAGCAAGTATCTCCGCACCCGCTTCGGCGACGGCTGTGACGAAGATAACTACAGAGACTATCTGAACATCTACATGACCGCGACGGGCTATGCCTCCAAGCTCAGTGAGGACTTCCAGCCCACCGCCGAGGAGCTGAACGCAACCTACACGGCAGCCCCCGACGACTTCGATCTTGTCCGCTTCACCTATAAGTCCTCCACCGCCGAGTCCTCCCCTGTGGAGACCACCGACGACGAAAAGACGACCGAATCCGGCGATTCCTCCGCGTCGACAGAGCCTGCCGAGTCCACCGAGCCCGCCGAGTCCACCGAGCCTGCCGAGTCCACCGAGCCCGCCGAATCCACCGAGCCTGCCGAGTCCACCGAGCCCGCCGAATCCACCGAGCCGAAGCCCACCGAGACGACCTATACCGCCGAAGCCAAGGCCGCCGCACGTGAGAAGGCAGAGACCTACGCCGCGGAGATGCCCGAGGACGCCGCCACGATTTCCTACAACAAGGAAACGGTCACCTCTTACCTCTCCGAGGAGATTGCAGCGTGGCTCTTTGACGCCGCCCGCAAGGAGGGCGACTCCAAGGTTTTCACAGCCAACGAGGAGGAAACCAATTACTACGCCATTCGTTTTGACGGCAGAGACACCAACGATTATCTGCCGATCAACGCCAATATCATCTCCATCACGAAGGATCAGGAGGGTGCGGAGCTGAAGGAGGGCGAACAGTCCTCCAAGGAGAAGTATGAGGCCCTCACTGCCGCGGTCAAGGAAGGCATGACCGACGAGGAATTCAACACCGCCGTGACTGCGCTGGGCTACAACGCAAACGCCACCACCCTGACCCGCACCTATTCCAACGAGGAGATTCGCGACTATCTGTTCGACGAGAACCGCAAGGCCGGCGATCTGAATACCTTTGAGACGGACACCGTCTACTATGTGGTGCGCTACGTCTCCGCTGCCGAGCAAACCTACCGCGACTCGCTCGTACAAAAGAGCATGTGGGATTCGTTCTACAAGGGCATTGTCGAGACCAACAAGATCGAGATTGACACCGACGTTCTGGTGAACGCCAACACCGATCTCACCTTCGGCACTGCCGAGACCAACTCCGCTGGCTGATTTGCAGACTCCAACCACCGACTCGGAGTTCCGGGTCGGTGGTTTTTTCTGGCAAACGTCCCCGACGGACAGCTCGCAGATCACGGACGAACTTCCCGACAGCCAACGCTTCCCCCGAATTTTGTATTTTTCTGTTGAATTATGAACGATGTTCTGTTATTCTTGATTCAGGTCTATTCAGGAGGGGATGGAACACCATGATTCCTGCGCTTGACGCTTACCGGGATTTTTCCTTTCTGTCTGCGATCATCCGTCTGCTGCTTGCGCTCATTTGCAGCACTGTCATCGGCTACGGGCGTTCGTCCATGCAGCGAACTGCCGGAATGCGAACCTACGTTCTGATTTCCGTCGGTTCCTGTATGGCGGTTTTGATCACACTGTTTCAGTTTGAGATGCTGCAAACCGCGTGGGCCGGGACTGTCGACGAGGTTGGGCAGAAATCTGACGCCTCGCGTATGGCCTCGCAGGTTGTGGCGGGCATCGGTTTTCTCGGCGCGGGGCTGATTATCAAGGCCGCGCACCAGCAGGTTTCCGGCCTCACGACCGCTACCGGGCTGTTTGCAACCGTCTGTCTGAGCATGGCGGCAGGCGCCGGGTTCTATGAGCCGGTGATTCTGTCTGCGCTGATTGTCGTTCTGGTGCTGAACGTCATGTCCCCGCTGGAGATCACCTTCAAGCGCAGCGTGCGCAACATTGTTCTCAACGTCGAATTCTACGACGTGAAGGACATTCAGCGCATCTCCGACACCATCCGCGAGCAGCACGCCGCGATTTACGACATCGACGTTGAGCGTTCGGCGCAGGAGGGAGACAAATACCCCAACGCCATCTTCATTCTTCAGCTCAGCAAGCTGAATCATTCGCATTCCGGGATGCTCTCCTCCATCGCAGAGCTGAGCTGTGTACGCTCCGTACAGGAGCTGATTTCCTGAGAACGGGAGGGTGTGCCACGCTTTCTGTTTTGAATCCGCTGCGGGAGCTGACCTTTCTCTCCCTTGTAATCCGTTTGCTGCTCTCCTGTGCCTGCGGGACGCTCGTTGGTCTGGAGCGCTCCTCCAAGAACCGCCCTGCCGGATTCCGCACTCACATTTCGGTCTGTCTCGGCTCCGCGGTAGCCGCCATCACCGGAACCTATCTTTTCGTCGGCTTGAAGCTCCCGGCGGATATCTCCCGCATCAGCGGTCAGGTCATTACCGGTCTGGGCTTCATCGGCGCAGGGTCCATCATCATTACAAAGAAGCTGACGATCAAGGGTCTGACCACAGCGGCCGGGCTCTGGACGACCGGCATCGTCGGTCTTGCCATCGGCAGCGGCTATTTTGAGCTTGGCGTGCTCGGCACGGCGCTGGTGCTCGCTGCGGAGACCGTTCTGGGAAGGCTGACCGCTTCCATCCAGCGGCGGCCCGAATTCACCTTGGAGATCTTGTATAACGACAAGACCGCGCTGGACGAGGTGCTCCGCTTTTGCAAGGACAGCCACATGGCCATCACGCGCCTGCAAATTCTCTCGCTGGACGACAATCCCGAGGCGGACTACGCCGCCGAAATCTATCTGCGCGGCAACGCCCGGCCCGTCACGCTGGTCAGCCGGATTCAGATCATGCCCGGCGTGGTCTCGGCGCTGGATATTGAGAAATAAACGCGCGGCGTTGCAGAGGCAGAGGCCGCCCCGACAAGCGGGGCGGCCTCTGCCTCTGCCATCAGTCTCTTGTCAGCTCCGCCGTCACTGCGGAGATTTCGTAGGCAGTGCGCTGCTCGGTCTGTCCGTCGGCAAGTGTTTTCACATAGTCCCGGCTTTGCAACCGTCCCGTCATGGTGATCCGCGCACCCACGGTGAGTCTTGCCATCTCCCGGGCCGTCCGGCCCCAGAAAATGCAGGGCAGATAATCCGTCCGGTGGTAGGGACGGTTGACCGCCAGCATCACGTCGCAGATTTCCCGGCCCAGAGGCGTCCGCCGGTAGACCGGCTCACGGCAGAAGATTCCGGTCAGAATCGCCTGATTGTCCGGCGCCTCGTCGGTCAGCTCCAGCGTTTCGGCATAGACGGAAATGATCAGATGCCGCCCCGTTTCGGAGAGCTGATTGAAGGAGCGAATCTGCCCGGTCACCAGAATGCGCTCTCCCCACGCGGCGTCCGCCTCGTTCAGCAGCTCCCAGTCTGCCAGAACGCGCAGACGATCCTCCGTACCGGACAGGCGCTCCACCGAGAGGAAAAAGCTGTAAAACCGTCGCCCGTGATTCTCATGGGAAAAAACCGGAGCCGTTTCCATAGTTCCGCAAAGTCGGATTTGATTGATAATGTAATCCATTCGTCCACCTCATTGTGTTAAGCTATCATACTCTATTCGGGCAGACGCAGAATTATCACCGCACGGAAACAACAGCGGATGCCTCGGACGCTTCCTGCCGCAAGATGGATTCTTTTCTTTTTTTCGGCTTTTTTCGACAAAAAGGGAACATTTTTTTTTTTTTTTCTTCGAAAGAAGGATAGTTGAAAAGGAGGAATGGAGATGCAAGTGAAAAAGCGCCGCCGCACTTCCGCTTTTACCCTGGTAATGATCCCGGTGTGCCTGCTCACGCTAATCGGTCTGTTTCTGTGCAACCGCTGGCGGATCGAGCTGCGGATCGACGCCCCGACAGAGCAGACGGTGGAGGCCGGATCAGACTACACGCTTCCGTCGGCCACCGCCTTGTTAAAGGGCGACCTGTTTCTGCGGGAGGGCAAAGCGCTGGAGGTCGTCCAAGGCGGCAGCGTGGATGCCGCCCGGCCCGGAGACTACGTGCTGTCCTACCATGCCGAGGGCTTGTTCGAGACAGCGGAGCAAACCATCCGCGTTCACGTTGTGGATACCACGCCTCCCACGCTGGAGCTGGTTGCCGACGAGTTTGACTATCTCCTGCCCGGAACCGTCTACGAGGAGGCAGGTTACACCGCCACGGACAGTCTCGACGGCGATCTAACTGCGCAGGTGCGCCGCGAGGTGCGGGACGATGGGGTATACTATTCCGTCCAAGACCGCAGCGGCAACACCGCAGAGGCCTTCCGTCCGCTGGTCTACAACGATCCCATTCCCCCAACCCTGACCCTTTTGGGCGACCAAGCGCCTGTCCTGCGCGTGGGAACTGCCTTCGAGGAGCCGGGCTATGAGGCAACGGATAATCTCGACGGCGAAATCACCGACCGGGTCTCCGTCAGCGGCGCGGTGGATATCTGGCAGGCCGGAGACTATCCCATCCGCTATGAGGTGACCGACAGCTACGGCAACACGGCGGAGGCCGTTCGCACGGTGCGCGTCGAAAAGGCCCCGCAGCCGGACCCCTCCGATCCGGGCAGCAAGATCATCTATCTGACCTTTGACGACGGCCCCAGCCAGCACACGGAACGCCTGCTGGGAATTCTGGCGAAGTACGACGTTAAGGCCACCTTCTTCGTGGTGAACTACGGCTACCGGGAGATGATCGGGCGGGAAGCCGCTGCCGGACACTCCGTGGCGGTACACAGTCTGACCCACGACTATCAAAAAATCTACGCCAGCGAGGACGCCTATTTTGCCGATCTGCAGGCGATGAACGAGATCGTCAAGGCACAGACCGGCTCCTATACCACAATGATTCGGTTCCCCGGCGGCAGCTCAAACAAGGTCAGCAGCTTCAATCCGGGGATTATGACCCGGCTGGTGCAGGCGGTCACGGACGCGGGCTACCAGTATTACGACTGGAACGTGTCCTCCGGCGACGCCGGCCTCACCACCGACACCGACGTGGTGTTCCAAAACGTGATCGACGGGGTAAAGCGCTACAACGTCTCCATTGTCCTCCAGCATGACAGCAAGGGCTACAGCGTGGACGCGGTGGAGCGGATCATCCAGTGGGGACTTGCCAACGGCTATACCTTCCTGCCCCTGTCCCCCTCCAGCCCAAAGGCGCACCACCACCTGAACAACTGAAAAAAGCCTGCCGTCGGAAACAGGGAAGGACCCGTTTCCGACGGCAGCTTTTTCCGAATTCGCTCAGCACTTGGGGTTAAGCTGGTCAATGACGCCGATTTTGTTCAGCGCCGGACGCAGCGCGGTATAGAGGATGGGCGTCACCACAGCGGCAAAGCCGTTGTTGATGGCCGTGGCCGGGAGCTTCGCCGCCATGACCGTCAGAGTTCCGTCGAGCGGCACGCCCGCGACAAAGCGCTGCTTGATGTAGGTCTTGAGCATATACAGGGCGACGTAGGTCAAACCGCCCGCGACGCAGCCCAGCACCACCCGCAGGTGGCCCTTGCCGTCGAGCACATTGCCCTTGCGCCGATAGGCGCCAGCGACAAGTCCGGCGATCATCGCCATCAGAAACTTGCTGGCAAAGGTAATGAGGGCCTCAACAAAGCCGTAGCCGTGCGTCAGGTCGAAGAGGAACGCGCCGATGCCGGAAGCGGTACCGCCCAGCCACGGGCCGAGGAGCAGGCCGGCCAGCATACTGGCAGCGTTGCCACAATGCACCTTGGACTCTCCCAGAGGAATGAAGAGCGACGTCAGGGCGAACACAATTGCCGCCATCAGGGCGGTATAGACAATGACGTGGATCGGATGCTTGGATTTCATGGAACAGCCTTCTTTCTATTTTTTTCTGAGTAATCCCGGTCTGCAACCGGTAGTTCAGCGCAGAGCCTCGATCAACTCCGGCAGAACAGCTTCGAACTTGACGCCATACCAGTGGCTCGGGTCGGGGCGCGTCACCTCAATGCAGCGAAGCGTGTAGTCCGCGGCAATTCTGGCCGCATCATAGGCAGTTTTCCCGCGCAGGAACGCGCCGACAAAGGCGGAGGCGTAGACGTCGCCGGTTCCATGGCAGCCCTTGGCATAGCGCTTATGGGCATAGTAGCGCCGAGAATCCCCCTCCATCACCACAACGCCCGTCGTCTGTTCGTTGTAGCTCACGCCGGTGAGGATGACAGTCTTTGCACCGGCAGCGCGCAGGCTGTCGAGCAGGCCGGAAATATAGGCTTCGTCATAGATCTCGCGGTAGGGGTACCCGGTCAGAAGACACGCCTCTGTAATATTGGGAAGAATCAACTGCGCCTCAAAGGCCAGCGTCTTCATCTGATCGACAAAGGCCATGTCAAAAGCCGGGTAGAGCTTGCCGTTGTCCGCCATTGCGGGATCGACAATCGTGACGCAGTTCTCCGCCGCGCAGGTGCGGAAGATTTCTTTCACATCACGAATCTGCTCTGCACTGCCGAGATATCCGGTGTAGACAGCCTCGAAGCAAATCCCCTCCTTTTGCCAATGGGCGGTTATGGCGGGAATGTCTTCGGTCAGATCCCGCACGGTATAGCCGGAAAAGCCTGCCGTGTGCGTAGAGAGCACCGCAGAGGGAAGAATGCAGGTCTCATGCCCCGCAGCGGAGAGGATCGGCAGAGCCACCGTCAAAGAACACTGACCGACGCAGGAAATATCCTGAACCGTGAGAATCCGTTTGTAATCCATGTTTTCTGACTCCTTTTGCTCGGGGACTTGACACATGCCCCTGTTTTCGCTATGATTATAGCACAATCTGGCCCTGTGTATATGCTCAGTTTTTTTCTTTTTTATGGGGTCAGAGTTGTTTGATCCTGTGCTTTGGAGGTTCCGATGTTTTCCTTGATCTTGACGCTTGATCCGAATTGCAAAACGCCGATGTACGACCAGCTCTACCGGGCGATTGCCGCTGCCATCCGGGAGGGCAGACTGCGCCACGGAGAGAGGCTGCCCTCCAAGCGGGCGCTTTGCGCACAGCTCGGCGTCAGCCGCTCCACGGTGGAGACGGCCTATGCGCTTCTCTGCGCGGAGGGATATGTGGAGTCCAGACCCAGAAGCGGGTTTTTTGCCGCGAATTACATCACTCTGGAGCCACTTGGGAATACAGCCCCCATGCGGACAGAAGAGGCAGCGCCGCAGCGTGCTCAAGAATCCCCTGCGTCAGCGGAATCCTTCGCAGGGCGGACGAGCGGCGCTTGTCCCTCCCCCTGTCCGACAGGAAGCCCCGGCTCTGTGCTCTCGACCTCAGCCGTGGACGTTTCCCTCTTTCCCTACGCATCGTGGGCAAAGCTCTACAAGGAGGTCGTCTACAACTCCCCTGCCCTTTTGCAGCGCGGGGAGGCGCAGGGAGAACCTGCGCTGCGCGAGGCGCTGGCCCGCCTGCTGAACGAATACCGCGGCGTGCGCTGTGCCCCGGAGCAGGTCGTGATCGGCGCAGGGCTGGAGATTCTGACGGATCAGCTTGTGACGCTCTTTGGCAGCGGAACGGTTTACGCCATCGAGGATCCCGGCTATCCGGCGCTGGAGCGGGTGCTGCGCTCCAGAGAACGGTCGGTTTGCTACGTTCCGATGGATCAACACGGGATGAACGCGCAGGCGCTGGAGGCCAGCGGCGCAACCGTCGCCTATCTGACGCCCTCCCATCAGTTTCCGCTGGGCGTCACTATGCCGGCCTCCCGGCGTTCCCGGCTGCTGCGCTGGGCTGTCGAGGGAAACGGCTGGATCATTGAGGACGACTACGACAGCGAGTTCCGATACGGCGGAAGGCCGATCTCGTCCATGCAGGGCATGGATCGGCACGAAAGGGTCATCTATGCAGGAACCTTCAGCCGCAGCTTGGCACCCGCGATTCGACTTGCCTATCTGGTGCTGCCGCCCTCGCTGGCGAACCAGTGGCAAACGCTGTTCGGACGGCAGCAGTCCACGGTGTCTCGCTACGAACAGCGGGTCATGGCCCGGTTTTTGGACGAGGGCTTCTATGCCCGCTATCTGCGGCGGGTCGGGAAGCTCTACGCCGACCGGCGGCAGACCCTGCTTCACGCGATTGCAGCGATTGACGGAGCTGCCGTCTTCGGCGCAGACGGCGGGATTCACTTCCTGCTGACCCTTCCGCAGCGCAGCGAAGCAGAGCTGATCGCCCGGGCCGCAAGCGCCGGAATCGCCCTGCACGGTCTCTCGGAATACTGCCGAAAAACCGCTCCCCTGCCCTCCACGCTCGTCGTGGGCTACGGCGGCTTGCCGACGGAGCAGATTCCGCAGGTGGTACAGACGCTGCGGGACGCATGGGGTTGCTGCGATTGCAGACAATCCGAGGCAGAGAAACCATTGGGTGCGTTGCAGATAACGGGCGCGTTTCGTTGACGCAGCGCAAGGCCGCCGTGGTCAGCGGCCACTACGGATCAGCGAGCACGACGGGGCGGCAGTCTCCCCTGCCCTCTGCGCTGGTCGCGGGCTACGGTGGGTTGCCCACGGCACAGATCTCGCCGGTCGTACAAGTCCTCCGGGACGCATGGGTGCGGGTATAGAACGCGGTTTCACGCAAAACTTCCTCTTTCTTACACTTTGTTTACACATTGTTTACACATTTTCAATGGAAGGCTGCTACAATACGGCGGGCTGTGACAGCGTGTTCCCGCAAGCAATCGCACCGGATGGAGGAAAAACGATGAAACGCAAATGGAAAGTCGCCTGTATCGTTGCTTCTGCCCTGCTCCTGCTGTTTTTGGCAGGGTGCAAGTTTGACGATTCTCTCCCTGAGAACCCGATTCAGTTTCACACCGGCACCTTTACCAATCCCAACAACGCAGACGACCGATATCAGTCAATCGAATACAACGGGCGAACCTACATTCCTTATGACGGGACTCAAAAAGGTTTTCTCACAGAAAAAAACATCGGGCCGTGCTTGGGTTTCGTCGTGCAGGACGGGGAAGAGGACCCCAACAATCGGGTGTATCTGCTCAAGGAAGACCCCGATGCGAATTATCTGATGGAGTATTATGTCGGCGGAGTGATGGAGAATCCCACTTTTCTCAGAGCAATCGATACCGTCGGGCAGGACATCCAAACACCGTCGTGCATTGAGCCATATTCGTTTGAATACTACAACGAGTGTCGGAAAGAGGATCCGTCGTTTGTTTCCTACTGGGAATAAGCGCGCAGAGACAGGCGCCTTGCTTGTCCGCCGATGCGCAACCAACCCGTAGGACGGGTTTCCCGTTCCGCGAATCACGGGAACAGCGCAATCAACGTGGGAGGCGAAACGCCTCCCCTGCGACGCGACGGTGTGTTTGCGGCGTGGCGCACGGTGTGCGCCGCTGCAAAACGCGGGTGCGTTGGCGGGCGCGCTTCATTCCCAAAACGCTGATTCACGAAAACGCAAATTCTAACGCAAAAACTTGACGATTCCGAAAAAATGCTTGCAGAATCGGAGCAGATGTGATATACTTACCCCACTTTGGAATACAGGTACAGGCGTGGAACGGTTTGTCGGTGCACCGGTACGGGTTCAGAGAGGATGCGGCTGCTGCGAGCATCTCCCGTGGGGCATTCGGCCTTCGACCGGGAGCCGCAGCTTGAAGGTTCGATCCGCCGCACGGCATCGGACTGCGTAGGGCTTGCCGTGGGAATCGCGTTAAGGTTCGTCGAGTGCGCCGGGATTCCGGCGAATGCGGGTGGTACCGCGGGAGCTTTGTCTTTCGTCCCCTTTGTGGGAGGAAAGGCTTTTTCTTTTTCACCAAAGCATTCACACCATTTGACAAGGAGAACATCAGGAATGAAGGAACAACTGGAACAAATCAAGGCGCAAGCCCTGCAAGCGCTCCAGCAGGCGCGGGACAGCGCCGAGCTGGAGGCCCTGCGCGTCAAGCTGCTGGGCAAGAAGGGCGAGCTCACCGCCGTCCTGAAGATGATGGGCAAGCTCTCCGCCGAGGAGCGCCCCGTCATGGGACAGCTTGCCAATTCCGTCCGCGCCGCCATTGAGGAGCATCTGGAAACCCGGAAGGCCGAGCTTTCCGCCGCCGCGATGGAGGCCAGGCTTGCCGCCGAGGCGCTGGACGTAACCGTGCCCGGCGTCGCGCCGGAGCTTGGCCACAGGCACCCCATGTATATTGCGCTGGACGAGGCGAAGGAAATCTTCATCGGCATGGGCTTTCAGATTTTGGAGGGCCCGGAGGTGGAGCTGGCGGAATACAACTTCACCAAGCTGAACACGGAGGAGGGTCACCCCGCCCGCGACTGGTCGGACACCTTCTATCTGAAGGAGGACAGCTCCCTGCTGCTGCGCACCCAGACCTCGCCCATGCAGATTCGCGCGATGGAGGCCATCAAGCACCCGCCGATCCGCATTCTGGCGCCGGGCCGCGTCTTCCGCAAGGACGAGGTGGACGCCACCCACTCTCCCATGTTCCACCAGATCGAGGGTCTGGTAATCGACAAGGGCATCACCATGGCGGATCTCAAGG
>CACXHI010000034.1 GCA_902767395.1 Oscillospiraceae bacterium | reverse complement strand
TTTCCGGCGCGTCGCTGGTGCACGCGCTGCTCCATTGCGTCGAAGAGAATGAAGCGGCAGTTGTGGTTGCGGAATTCTGTGAAGCGTCCGGCGCAGAAAGCGCACAAGCGGATAAAAGTGCAAGCAATGGAATTGCCAAAATGAATGGGAGCGCGCGTGCTGTTCTTGTGGATTTCATGTTGCCCTCCTGTGCTTTGTTCCTTTCAATGCGCAACGTTCAACGATTCATAGAGAGAGAACGTCCTCCAGCTCCGCGCCGCAGGCGTCCAGCAGGGGCTTCCCGGCGGCGACGCAGACGGCGTTTTCGGCGGCCAGCGCCTCCAGTGCCGGAACCAGCGCCAGCAGATCGTCGGCGGTGGTGTGGATCAGCTCCTGATAGCGGCGCTGGACCTGCTCCTCGCTGATCCTGCGGAACCAGCGGCCCTCCCCGGCGGAAAGCTTCATTTCGGCGGAGCGGAGCGGATCGAAGGCGGAGACCGCACCGAGAACGTAACCGGTGAGATCGGACTGCTCCGCGCAGAAGGCGCGGAGGAAGGCGGGGGCGTTGCGCATCACGTCCAGTGAGCGGACGGGCTGCGGGTCGCGGTAGGTGTAGTAGAACAGATCGTTGCTGTTCCGCGCAATCAGGCCGCAGCCGTAGGCCCCGCCCTGCACGCGAATCTCGCTCCAGAGGTAGTTGAAATTCAGCACGTTCGCAAGCACCGGATAGCTCCCGTTATAGGCCGTGCCGTGCCGCAGAAGGTTCGTTCCCATCCCGGCAAAGCCGATGGCGGCAGGAATCAGCACACCCTCCCGGCGCGCGCCGGACAGCGCGTATTCGGCTGCCTTGGGAGCGGTCTGTCCCGCGGGCATGGCGTCGGCAAAGCACGTCAGCGCGGCGTCGGGTACGTGCTCGCTGCAAGAGAGGGTCAGACGCTCCCGCACGACCAGACGGCGGGCCAGAGTCTCCATCTGCGCGAGCAGCGTGCGCAGCGTTTCGTCGTCTGCGGTGCTCTTCTGCTTGAGCCAGCGGGCGTATTCTACGCCGTTGATTGCCTCCAGCGCGGCGCCGTGTGCCGTCAGACCCGCAGCAATTCGGGAAACGGCAAACTTCTGTCCGGCGGAGGCCAGCGACATCTGCGCGCCCAGCGTGAGCTGCTGGAGGGTATCGCGCAGCAGGGGAAGGTCCTCCCAGACCGTGGCGGTCAGAATCTCCGCCAGAAGTGCGGCGGCCTTCTCGCCCAGCGTCGGCAGACAGGCGAGAGAGGCGGAGAGCAGGACGCTGCAGCGGTCAGGTGTTTTCCCCTCCACGACGATGGGGGAGATGCCCAAGCGGCCCGTCAAACGCATAATCTCCAGCGGCAGGTCGGCGCGGCGATAGCGCTGCGTCGCCATGCAGCCCATCAGACTGCACATCAACGCGAGCACAGGCAGCTCCTCCAGCGTCAGGTCGGAGGCGTCCAGATAGGTGCGAAGGAATGCAAGACGGCCTCCCACCCGGTGGCGCAGCAGGGGAATCACTCCCAGCTTCGTTTCGGTCATATCCAGCGGCGCGGGGGCCTGCGCCAGATCCGAGAGGCGGAGCATCGGAATGGTTGCCAGCGCCTCGTCGCTGTCGGGCGTTTGCTGCCACAGGCGCAGCGCCTCGGCCCGCTCGGCCTGAAGCGCTCTGTCCGCCTCGGTCCAGTGCTCCGTCACGGCCCGGACGCGGGCGGCCTCCTCGGCGGCGGTCTCCGCACCGAGGGTGGGGGAGGGAATCAAGGTCAGGGTGACAAGGTGCTCGTTGTCAAGGAAGAGCTTTCGCAGCAGGCGCTCCGGGAAGTCGGTGGCAAGGGCGGTTTCCAGCTCGGCCAGCGCGTCCTCCGCCAAAAGGCCCTGCGCGGGATCGCCCCCGTAGAGCCAGGTATCCAGCATGTCGATGGCCTCCGCCAGACTGCGGGGCGCACCGCTTTCCCGGTCCCGAAGCTGGAAGGCGTAGCGGCAGAAGCAGGCGTCCAACCGCTCCCGGTCGAGGCCCCTGTCCACAAGCTGCGCCAGCGTTTCCCGGACGGTCTGCTCCAGCGCGGGCTGCTTGTCCGGGTCGGTGTTCAGCGCCGTCCAGCAGGCGGAGGTTTGCTGCAAGCCGTCGTAGAGACTCATGGTGAAGTCCTGCGCCAGCCCGGCGTCGATGACCGCCCGCTTCAGGGGCGCGTCGTCGTCGCCGGTCAGGTAGTCGGAAAGCACGCTCACGGCGTGGTTGCGCAGATCATCGTCGTAGGTGGACAGCAGCGTGGCCTGCGCAACGATGGTGCGGTGCGCAGCGTCCTCCTCGGGGCCGATGGCGTAGCGGACGGTTCTGCGCTGGGCCGGAATCTGGCCCTGCATGGGGATGTCAAAGCAGACCTCCTGCCGATCATAGTCGCGCAGAACGCGGTCAAGCTTTTTCAGACAGGCGTCGAGATCCACGCTTCCCACCAGACTGATCCGGGCGTTGGAGGGGTGATAGAATTTCCGGTGGGTGGCGAGAAACTGCTCATAGGTCAGCTCGGGAATGTGCGCCGGGTCGCCGCCGGAGACGTAGCGGTAGCAGGTGTCCGGCAGGAGCATCTCGTCGAGCAGGTTGCTCTGAATCGTGTCCGGCGAGGCAAAAGCGCCCTTCATCTCATTGAGGACGACGCCCTGCAGACATACGGCGTCCCCCTCGCCCTCGAAGCGCCAGCCCTCCTGCCGGAAGATTTCGGGCTTGCGGTAGATGGCCGGGTGAAACACCGCGTCCAGATAAACGTCCATCAGGTTCAAAAAATCCTGCCCGTTGCGGCTGGAAACGGGATAGACCGTCTTATCCGAGAAGGTCAGCGCGTTCAGGAAGGTCTGGACGGAGGTTTTCAGCAGCTCCACGAAGGGCTCCTTGACGGGATACTTGTCGGAGCCGCAGAGGACAGAGTGCTCCAAAATGTGAAACACGCCGGTGGAGTCCTCGGGAATGGTTTTGAAGGCGATGGAGAAGGTTTTATTCTCGTCGACGCGATCCAGCCAGCAGAGCTGCGCCCCGGTCTTCTCGTGGACGTATTCCCGCAGCGTGCCCTCCAGCTCCTCGAATTCCCGCGCCCGGACGGGAAGAAACCCGTGAATCATCTGTCTGTTTTCCATGGCGAAATCCTTTCTGATCGTTTCATTTTCCCTGCAATTTGTTGACTCTATTCTATCTCTCATGGTATCACGCCCGCCGCTCCCTGTCAAGAGCCGGCGCGGACAGTTCTCACCCCCTGTAATGCTCCCGTTACGGAAAGAAAATTGCGGATTGAAACTTCCGGCATAGTATGCTATAATATGCCATGATTCTGATTTGTCCCGGATTACCGGTTTTTTGAGAGGTGAACATCATGACGATACGAGCTCTGGGCCGGAGGAGTCTGCGCAGGATGGATGCCGCCGGGGATTTTCTTATTCGTCCCCGCAAGCCGCGCACCGTCTATCTGACTGCGTTTTTCCTGCCTTTTCTGTTGATGGCGGTGATGTGGGCGGTCTGCGGCGTCATTCCCTTTGGGAGCAAGATGATTCTCGCCCATGACCAGTGGCATCAGTATTATCCCTTCTTTCTGGATCTGCGTTCCCGGCTCCAGAACGGGCAATCCCTGTTTCACTCCTGGACGACGGGCATGGGAACCAGTTATCTTTCGCTGTTTGCCTATTATCTGGCAAGTCCCCTGAACCTCCCGGCGGTCCTCCTGCCCGAGAGCCTGCTCATGCCCTATTATACCCTGACGGTGCTGATCCGTCTCGGCCTTGCGGGGCTGTTCTGCGCCTGCTTCCTGCGCAAGCTGTTCGGGCGCGAGGAGCTGACGGTGGTTTTCTTTTCCACGGCCTATGCGTTCAGCGCCTTCTTCATGGGCTACTACTGGAACGCCATCTGGCTTGACACCGTGGCGCTGCTGCCGCTGGTTGCGCTCGGCACCTTCAGCCTGCTCAAGGAGCGGCGCTGCGTGCTCTATGTGGCGAGTCTGGCGCTCTCGGTCTATTGCAGCTACTACGTCGGCCTGTTTATCTGCGTGTTCGTGCTGCTGATCTTCATTGGTTGGCACGTTGTCCGCTGGGATAATCTGGCCGGCTTCTGGACGCGCTTCTGGCGGATTGCCCTGTGCACCATGATCGCCCTCGGCATGACGGCTGCGCTGACGATGCCTGCCTATCTTGGCCTGCAATCCACTTCCTCGGCCGTCAACAAGTTCCCGGCGGGGAATGCCATGAACATCGTGCAAATCCCCGCGCTCACCAAGAGCGCCGGGATGGAGCTGATCAATCGCGGAACGCTGCAGGAGCTGTTTTCCTTCTTCGACGTGGAGGCCCCCGTCTTTGCCGACGATGCGAGCGCCGCGCCGGGATGGATCGGTCTGCATGAGGCGGTTCTGACCCTGCGCTACGGTTATGTGGGCGCCTTCCTTGCCAGCTTCCGCATCCCGCTGCTGGGGCTGCGCGACGTGATTGCCAACACCGGGACGCTGACCGAGCCGACCACGATGGAGGGCCTGCCCAATATCTTCTGCGGCTTCTTCACACTGATTCTTGCCACGGCCTATCTGTTCTGCAAGCGGGTTCCGCGCCGCGAACGGATCTTCACGGTGCTGCTGCTCCTGTTCTTTGCCAACAGCTTCCTGTTCCGCACGCTGGACTATCTCTGGCATGGAATGCACTTCCCCAATATGCTGCCCTATCGGTTCAGTTTTCTCTGGTCGTTCACGGTCATCTTTATGGCCTTCCGCGCCTATACCCAGATCGAGCATCTGTCCCGCTGGCGCGCTACCGGACTGATTGTAGCCGTAACGCTGCTGGTCTGCTGTGTGGTTGCGGGTGCAAGGCCTCTGGCCTATCTGGCGACGACCGCCGTGGGGCTGATCGCGCTGGCGCTGCTTCTGTTCTACGTGTTCCGCGTGATTCGCAAGCAGGCGCTCGTGCTCGGCCTCTGCGCCTGTATGCTGGCCGAGTCCCTCGGCTGCGCGGTTCTGGGCGTCAGTAAGGTCGGCTTTACGGATTCCTCCTACTATCCCACGAAGAAGGACGACACCCGCGCCGCCATCGAGACCATGCGGGCGCGCGAGGCCGACACCGTGGATCTCTGGCGCGCCGAGGTCGCCATGAAGCAGACCCTCAACGACGGCACCCTGCTGGGCTACAACGGAATCTCCGTGTTCTCATCAGCGGCCAACAGCCGTGTCTCCGCCTTCCTGCAAAGCATCGGCCTCGCGGCCTCGGTCGCGGGCAACCGCTACGTCTATCAGGAGGCCGACCCCTTCACCAACCTCCTGCTCGGGCTGAAATACGTCATAGACCGCAACGACCGCAAGGTGGACGATCCCTATCTGCACGAGGTCGCGTGGGAGGGCGAGGTGACCCTGCTGGAGAATCTGGCCCACCTCTCCGTGGGCTTTCTGGTGGGAGATAAGGCGCTGGAATACAACGCCTCCCAGAATTCCGGCCTGCCCTTTGATCGGCTCAACCACCTGTTTCGGGAAATGACCGGAAGCGAGTCGGAGCTTTACAGCGTGATTCCCTCCTACGACGTCAGGGCCGTCGGCTCCGCCGAAATGAGCGGCCGAACCTCCACCTCCTTCAACGTCAAGGGGGACTGTGACGACGAGAACTACGTGGAGGCCTCCATCTCCGTGCCGGAAGACGGCATTCTGTGCGTCTATTCCAAGAGCTCCGGCATGAGCGATCTGACCTGCTACCTCAATGGGGAGCGCCAGTACACATGGTCGGATTCCTACGGCTACAACCGCTGCATGGGCGCCTTCTCCGAGGGCGACGTGGTCAGCATCCGCTTCCGTGCCAAGGATGGCAAGGACGGCAGCGTGACCCTCGGCGCGGCCATGTTCCAGTCCGCGGTGTTTGACGCCGCCTACGAGGCGCTGGCCGACGGCTCCATGGTTCCCACGATGGTCAGCGATACCCGGATCGAGGGCGCAGTCCGCGTCCGGGAGCCGGGGCTGCTCTACCTCTCCATTCCGAACGACGACGGCTGGACTCTGACCGTGGACGGGGAGCCGACCCGGATCACCCCGGTCGGCGGCGCGATGATCGCCGCCCATCTGGAGGAGGGAATGCACGCCATCGTTCTGGACTTTGAAACTCCCGGCTTTTCTCTGGGGCTCAAGATCAGCGTCGCCTGTCTTGCGGCATTCCTCGCACTGGTCATTCTTGCCCTGCTGCTCCGTTTCTCCCGGCCTCCCATCGTGAAGGTTCCTGTTTCCCTGTCTGATCCCAGACGGGACAGCCGGATCCCTGCCCCGGACGCGCCGCCGTCTGCGGAGCCGATTCCCGCGCCGGATGCGTTCCCGACGGCGGAGAGAATTCCTGTACCCGATGCGTTTTTGAGCGCGGAGTCGATTTTCGCGCCCGGAGCGACCGACGAGGAACCGGACGACGTAACCGTGTACCCCGGACCCTCGAAGAAGTCGGAGGCTCCCGCCGACGTGTCGGAAGAATCGGAGACCCCGGAGGAACCGGAAATGCAGACGGAGCCGATGGATTTGGCAGAGATGGAGGTCCCGATGCGTCCGGCGGAGGAGGACGATCCGGAAACGGAGACTCCTCCCGCCGCACCGGCGTCCGACGACCTTCCGAACGCCGACGAAGCGGAAAAGAAGGGCGTCTTCGACGATATGCCCTTTCTGGAGAAGTTGGACCGCCTTCTGGCCGAAGAACTGGACGATGCGGATGATCAGCGGGGAGAGGCGTGAGGGAGCTGTTCAGCCCCTCAGTGTCGAAAACCGTGCTGGCCGATGCCCACATCGGCCAGCACGCCGGATAGATCCGACACGTTCCGTAGACGGAGAGAGACCGCTGTGGTCAGCGGCGAACGTCAAGTTTTAAGCGAAACGGCGTACTACATGGTCGGCGGAACAGTTACGAATGGGTTTCCGCCCAAGATCCCAAAATTTTACTTGACATTTCCCCCCTGCACAGGCTATAATATACGCCGAATGAGCCTTCGGGCTCCTGATTCACTCGCTGCGGCTGTTTCACAGCTGTTGAGCATATTCTACCATAGGAGGTGTACACCATGCTGCGTACCTATCAGCCCAGAAAGCGTCACAGATCCAAAGTCCACGGCTTCAGAAAGAGAATGGCGACCGCCAACGGCCGCAAGGTCCTTGCCCGCCGTCGTGCGAAGGGCAGAGCCGTCATCTCTGCGTAAGCAGATCGGGAAACGGTCAGGCAGTCCGTTGTATTGCCTTTGAAGCGTTCGGGGTGAACGGATGGACCATCTGTTCGCCCCGAAGCCATATCCTTTGACAAAACAAAGGAGAATCAACGCTTCGATTCGCGCGCAGAATGACAGGGCAGGAGATGGGGTTCTGTGGATTTTACGGTTCCGCTGAAGCAAAATCATATATTCCGCAGACTCTATGCCAAGGGCGAGAGCGCCGTTGGCAGCTTTGTCGTCGTCTACGCCCGGCGCAACGGGACCGACGAAAACCGCCTCGGCATTACCACCGGGGTCAAGCTCGGCCACGCGGTGGTGCGCAACCGGGCCCGCCGCCGCATCCGGGAAACCTACCGTCTGTATGAGAAGCGGCTCAAGCGCGGCTACGACATCGTGATCGTGGCCCGAAGCGCCGCCATTGACGGCGACTTTGCCGCCATGGGCAAGAGCTTCCTGCACCAGTGCCGGAAGCTGCACCTGCTCCGAGAGGAGGCGTCCGAATGAAAAAGCTCATGCTCGCCCTGATTCGCTTTTATCAGCGACATATCTCGCCGGCCTATCCCCGGCGCTGCCGCTTTGAACCGACGTGCAGCGAATACGCGGTTCAGGCCATCGGCAAGTACGGCGCGCTCAAGGGCGGGGCGCTGGCCGCCAGACGGCTCTGCCGCTGCCATCCGTATTCCAAGAGAGACTATTTCGATCCTGTGCCCTGACGGGCGGAAGCGCAACGCGCGCGTTCCAAATGCGGCCGCAGTGTGCGGTCAGCAACCTGTGTATTGGAGAACACACAATGAAGAAACGAAACCTTTCCCGCATTCTCTGTCTCAGCCTTGTGGTCGTGCTGTTCCTTCTGGCCTTCACCGGCTGTATGGGAAACACGGCGACACAGGCAACCAACGAAGACGGAACCCTGAAGCTGGTGGACGCCGCCAACCTCTCCGAGGAGGTCAAGCTGGGCTTCATGGACTACGTCAAGCTGCCCTTCTCCTACCTGCTGAGCTGGCTCTATGACCTGACCGGCAACTACGGCCTTTCCCTGATCCTCTTTGCACTGATTGTGCAGATCCTTTTGTTCTATCCCACCGCCAAGGGAAAGAAGGGCATGATGAAGATGTCCCGCCTGACGCCCCGCGTCAAGGCTCTGGAGGCCAAGTTTGGCGACGACAAGACGGGCTATCAGCAGGCTGTCAACCAGCTTTACAAGGACGAGGGCGCGAGCGGCTGCGGCGGCTGCCTCTGGTCTTTGCTGCCCATGCTGCTGCTGATTCCCCTGTTCTATATCATTCGTGAGCCCATCACATGGCTGATGTTCCACGGCGACGCCTCGGCCAAGACCGTTGCGGAGATTCAGAACGTCTTCATTACCGCCCGGAACAATGCCTTCCTTGCCGATCCCAACAGCGCACTGGCGAACCTCAACGCCACGGGCTTCTATTGGCAGATGGAGGCGCTGCCCTTTGTCAACGCGGTGAAGGCCGAGCTTGCCGCCATCTCTCCCGAGATCGTGTCCATGAACACCCGGCTTCTGGGCGTGGAGCTTTCCACGGTGCCCCACCTGATGTTCTGGCAGTATTTCACCGCCAACGGCGTGTGGAACTCCGTCGGACAGTTCCTGCTGCCCGTGCTCTCCGCTGCCTTCAATCTGCTTTCCACCTGGCTGAGCCAGAAGCAGAACAACACCGTCATCGTCAATGAAAAGGGCGAGCAGGACGCGGAAATGGCCAGAAAGTCTCAGCAGAACAACATGACCATGATTATCATGGGCCCACTGTTCTCCCTCTATATCGGCTTCATTGCGCCTGCAGGCCTGTCCCTGTACTGGTTTGTGCAGAGCGTGATCCGCACGGTGCAGGACTTCTTCCTGACCAGACACTACAAGAAGGTCTATGACGCCGAGGATGCGGTCAAGCAGGCCAAGGCTGCCGAGGAGGCCGCCCGGGAGGCCGAGCGCGAGCGCCTGCGCGCCCAGCGCCGTGCCGAGAACCCCGACGGCATGATCGGCAGCGCCAGCAAGAAGAAGCTGCAGCAGCGCGAGAAGAATGAGCAGGCCGCCAAGGAGGCTGCCTATCAGGAGGCACAGCGCACGGAGGCTGAGCGCGAGGCGGAGCAGGAGGCCCGACAGCAGAAGCTCGACGGGGACCGTCCTTACCGCAGGGGCCGGAACTATGATCCCGACCGTTACAAGAATAACAAGGAGTAACTGGAAAGACTATGGAGAAATATATTATCACCACCGGCAAGAGCATTGATCTGGCGATTAACGCCGCCCTTGCCGAGCTGAAGCTGGAGCGGGACGCCGTTTCCGTGGAGGTCTTGGAGAACGCAAAGTCCGGATTCCTCGGCATCGGCGCAAGCCCTGCGAAGGTGAAGGTGACCTACGAGGTCCCCGATCCCGAGCCGGTTGAGCCGGCTCCCGCCCTGTCCGCCGCCTCCCGCAAGCCCAAGAAGCAGGCGCCCAAGCTGGAGAAGCCGCTGGAAATGCCGAAGCCGCCCGTCCTGCCCACGCTGCCTCAGGTGGAAACCGTGCGTAGGGAAGCGCCGAGACTGGAAAAGACCGAGCGTCCCCAGAAGGTCGACCAGCCCAGAAAGACCGCGCTGAAGAAGGAGGCACCCAGAAAGGAAGCGCCCAAGGCGCCCGCCGCCCCCAAGACCTTCGCCCCGGTTGCGCCGGGCTCTCAGGAGGAGCAGGTGGAGACCTTCCTCAAGGGCCTGCTTGCGCGCATGGAGTCCGACGCCGTGCCCCACGCCTTCCGCAAGGACGATGAGACCATCGGCGTGGAGCTGACCGGCGAGGATCTCGGCGCGATGATCGGTCGCCGGGGCGAGACGCTGGACGCGATTCAGCATCTGGCGAACTATGCGCTGAACCACAACGCGTCCAAGCGCACCCGCGTCACCGTGGACGCCGAGAACTACCGCGGCAAGCGCGAGGAATCTCTGCGCCATTTGGCGAAGAAGATGGCGGCCAAGGTCGTCAAGTACCGCAAGAATATGACGCTCGAGCCCATGAACGCCTATGAGCGCCACGTAATCCACGCCGCCTTGCAGGACGTTCCCAACATCACCACCTACTCCGTCGGCACAGAGCCGAACCGCCGTGTGGTGGTGGCATACGAGAAATAAAGAAACAGGGGATTCCCTCCGCAAGGGGGGAACCCCCGTCCGACATTTTAGGCAGCCCCCGCATCCGCGCACCGGAACCGCGGGGCGTTGTCTGGATCCCGCATTTTTTCGATTGGAGGAATTATCAAGATGCAGAAATCAGAAGCAATTGAATTGCTGAACCAAGCCTGTATGCGTCTGTTTGGATGCACCATGACCGAGGCAACCGATAAGCAGGCCTATAAAGCCCTGTGTACGGTGATCCGCAACGGCATGTATGACCGCCGCCGTGCCTTCAAGCGCGGCTATCAGGAGGAGGGCCGCAAGCAGGTCTTCTATATGTCCATGGAATTTCTGGTCGGCACCAATCTGCGCAACAATCTGTTCAATCTGGGCATGGAGGAGGTCTTTACCGACGCGCTCAAGGAGCTGCATATTGATATTCAATCCCTCTATGCCCTCGATCCGGACGCGGGCCTCGGCAACGGCGGCCTCGGCCGTCTGGCCTCCTGCTATCTGGACTCTCTGACCGGGCTGGGCTATCCCGCCACCGGCTACTCCATCCGCTACGAGTTCGGCATTTTCAAGCAGCAGATTGTGGACGGCTGGCAGATGGAGCTGCCGGACAACTGGCTCCAGATGGGCGACGTGTGGCTGGTGCCCAAGGAGGACGACGCCGTGGAGGTTCGCTTCGGCGGCGAGGTGGACGAATGGTATGACAACGGCAAGTTCAAGGTTGCCCAGCACGGCTACTCCACCGTCATGGCGGTGCCCTACAATCTCTATATTTCCGGCTACGAGTCCGAGGCGGTCAACAAGCTGGTGCTCTGGTCGGCAAAGCTCCCCCAGAGCTTCGACATGGCGGCCTTCTCCCGCGGCGACTATGTGCGGGCGCTGGAGCAGAACACGATGGCCGAAACGATTTCCAAGGTGCTCTATCCTGCCGACGATCACATTCAGGGCAAGCGCCTGCGTCTGAAGCAGCAGTACCTGCTCTGCTCGGCCTCCCTGCAAACCATCCTGCGCAACCACCTCAAGCGCTACGGCAATCTGCGCACCCTGCCTGACAAGGTCGCCATTCACATCAACGATACCCATCCCGCCCTCTGCGTCCCGGAGCTGATGCGTCTTTTGATGGACGAGTACGACTTTGAGTGGGACGAGGCGTGGGATATCTCCTGCCGGACGCTCAGCTACACGAACCATACCGTGATGAGCGAAGCCCTCGAGCGCTGGAGCGTGGAGCTTTACAAGGAGCAGCTTCCGCGCATCTACGCCATTACCGCCGAGATCAACCGCCGCCTGCTGGAAAAGCTCCGCGTTTTCTACGGCAACGACGAGGGCAAGCTGAACTGGATGGCAGTCATCGCCAAGGGCGAGGTGCGGATGCACAACCTCTGCCTCGCGGCCTGCCACAAGATCAACGGCGTCAGTGCCCTGCACACCGAGATTCTGGAGCAGACCATCTTCCGCGACTACTACCAGTACACGCCCGACCGCTTCCTGAACGTCACCAACGGCATCGCCTACCGCCGCTGGCTCTGCCAGTCCAATCCCGAGCTGACCGCCCTGCTGCGGGAGCTGATCGGAGACGGCTTCCTCCACGATGCGAACGAGCTGGAGGGTCTGCTCCGCTACGCCGACGACAAGACGGTGCTGGATCGGCTGGCCGAGATCAAGCGGGACAACAAGCTGCGTCTGGCCCGCTATATCGCGCAGGCCAACGGCGTCAACGTAAACCCGGATTCCCTCTTTGACGTGCAGGTGAAGCGCCTGCATGAGTACAAGCGCCAGATGCTCAACGTCCTGCACATCCTCTACCGCTACAACCAGATCAAGGCCAATCCCACCGCGCCGTGGCAGCCCAAGACCTATATTTTCGGCGCCAAGGCCAGCGCAGGCTATATCCGCGCCAAGCAGATTATCAGCCTGATCGTGGCGGTATCCAATCTGGTCAACAGCGACCCCGACGTGCGCGACAAGCTGAAGGTCGTCTTCATCGAGGATTACCGCGTGTCGCTGGCGGAGATCATCATGCCTGCCGCCGAGATCTCCGAGCAGATTTCCATCGCCGGCAAGGAGGCCTCCGGCACGGGCAACATGAAGTTTATGATTAACGGCGCCGTGACCGTCGGCACCCTCGACGGCGCGAACGTGGAGATCCATCAGCAGGTGGGCGACGAGAATATGTTCCTCTTCGGCATGAGGGCCAACGAGGTCGAGGAGCTGTGGCGCACGGGCTACGATCCCGTGTCCTTCCTGACCTCGGAGCTGCAGGCCGTGCTGGGGATGCTCACCTCCGGCGTGCTGGGCCAGCGCTTCGACGACATCGTGGCCAGTCTGACCACCACCCGCTTCGGCGTGGCGGACGCCTATATGACGCTGGCGGACTTCCACGACTACGCCCGTGCCCAACGCGACGTGGACGTGGCCTATGGAGAACCCGACCGCTTCCACCGCATGAGTCTGGTGAACGTCGCCAAGTCCGGCATTTTCTCCGCCGACCGTTCCGTGACCGAGTACGCCCGGAACATCTGGGACCTTTGAGCCCGGGAGCGAGACGCCTATGCGCATTCTGTATGACAGCAGAAGCCTCTCCTACAAGGACCCCTTCGGCGTGCTGACAGAGGGGCAGACCTGCACCCTGCGGATTCTGATTCCCAAGCAGGTTGAGGCCCATTCCGTCCAGCTCGTCGTGGAGCGGGAGGACGAGAGCCATGCGGCGGAGTTTTCCTTCCTCTGGGCCGGAAGCGAGGATGAATACGACGTGTTCCGGTGCGAATTCCGAATCCACGGCAGGGGACTGTACTTCTACTGGTTCCGAATCTCCGCCCGGCACGGCGCGTTCCGCCTTTTCCGGCAGGGAAGACACACCAACATGGAGGAGGGGGAGCGCTGGCAGCTCAGTGTGATTCCCAAGTCCTTCACCGTGCCCGCCGCCTTTCAAAGCCGGGTCATGTATCAAATCTTCCCCGACCGCTTTGCGCGGGAGGGGGCGGTGGATCTGACCGACAAGCTCCGCCCCTTCCGCCTGCGTGACGACTGGGGCGGCACGCCCGAATTCCGACCCGATCCGCGCACCGGGGAGGTGCTCTGCAATGATTTCTTCGGGGGCAATTTCCGGGGCATCGAGTCCCGCCTGCCCTATCTGCACGACCTCGGCGTGGGGATTGTCTATCTGAATCCCATCTGCATGGCCTTCTCCAATCACCGCTATGACACCGCTGATTACAAGCGGCCCGACCCCATGCTCGGCACGGACGAGGATTTCCGCGCCCTGTGCCAAAGCGCGCATCGGCTTGGCATGAAGGTGATTTTAGACGGCGTGTTTTCCCACACCGGCGCGAACTCGGTCTATTTTGACCGCTATGACGTGTTCGGCAACGGCGCCTGCTCGGCCGGGCCGGCGTCTCCGTACTACGAATGGTACAGCTTCCGCCGCTTTCCCAACCAGTATGAATGCTGGTGGGGCTTTCCGACCCTGCCCAACGTGGACGAGCTGAAGCAGAGCTATCAGGATTTCATCTTCGGCGGCGACGACAGCGTTCTCGCCCATTGGCTCGCGCTGGGAGCCGACGGATTCCGGCTCGACGTGGCGGATGAGCTGCCCGATGAATTCATTCTCCGCCTGAAGCAGCGGCTGCGGCAGTGCAAGCCCGACGCGCTGCTGCTCGGAGAGGTCTGGGAGGATGCCTCCAACAAGATCGCCTACGGCCAGCGCCGCCGTTACTTCGTGGACGGCGAGCTGGACAGCGTAATGAACTACCCGTGGCGGGAGGCCATTATCGCCTTCCTGCGCCGTCAGGACGATGGGACGGCGCTGGGCGAGTGTGTGATGCGCATTGCCGAGCACTATCCGCCGCAGGTGCTTCCCGCCCTGATGAACAGCCTGAGCACCCACGACACCGCCCGCATCCTGACCGTTCTGGCAGGAGAGTTCGACGGCGACCGGGAGGCGCAGGCCCGGGTGCGGCTGACCGAGGCCCAGCGGGAACAGGGCTTTGCCCTGCTGCGGCAGGCCGCCTTCCTGCAATTCACACTCCCCGGCTGTCCCTGCATTTATTACGGCGACGAAGCCGGAATGGAGGGCTGCAAGGACCCCTTCAACCGCGGCTGCTATCCCTGGGGCCATGAGGATCTGCGCTTTGTGGACTTCTACCGTTCACTGGCCCAGCTCAAGAATCAGACCCCCGCGCTGCAATCCGGCTCCGTTCAGGTGACCGAGGCCGGCGGCGGCTCAATCGTCTACCTGCGGCAGAGTCCGGAACAAACCGTTGTGTGCTGTGTCAACCGCGACGGCGCACCGCACTGGCTCCCCGGCAGCCGGAATCTGCTCTCCCAAAACGCCGGACGGGAGGAAAACGGCTTTGTCGTCGGCCCCGGCGGCTTCGGCTGCTTTGCCCTCTGAGCGCGATGGCGCGCAGCCGTTGACGCGTTCCAAACAACGAAAAGGAGGAAGTCATGCGAAAAACCGGGATTGCAACCCTGATTTCAGGGCTGTTGCTTGCCATCATCCTGTTTTTGGTTCGCCAGACCGACTGGTTCGCGGCGGAGCAGGCCCGGGGCCTGTCCGACCTTGTGGAGCTGGTGGAATCCGCGTTCTGGGCCGCGCTCTGTACCGCGGTGCTGGGCGTAATCTTCCTCCTGCTCAGTCTGCGCGTAACCGATCAGGTCCCGGAGGAGGAGCGTCCCGCGCCCTTGGAGCGGTTCTGGATCTGCCCCGCCTGCGGCGCGCAGAATCAGGAGGCGGAAATATACTGCCTTGTCTGCGGGAACCCGCAGAACAACGTACCTGTGCCCGCGTGGACCTGCCCTGTCTGCGGCGCGGACAATCCGGAGAGTGTTTCGGTCTGCCAGACCTGTATGACGCCCCGAACCCCGCCCGAGCCGACGTGGATCTGCGAGGTCTGCGGGCAGGAAAACCCGGACGCGGAGCCGTTTTGCCTTGCCTGTCAGCACAGACGGCCGCATTCTGCGCCGGACTGGATCTGCCCGGCCTGCGGGATGTCGAATGACGCCGGGGCGAGCTTTTGCAGCGTCTGCGGCACACAGCGCGTCGGCGCGCCGTGGGTCTGCTCCTTTTGCCAGCGGGAGAATCCGCCCACGCGAACCGTCTGCGCCACCTGCGGCAAGGGACGCGAGGAGCAGCGAAACTCCTGGCTTTGCCGCGCCTGCGGGACGCAGAACCGCATCAGTCGAAGCGCCTGCATCGGCTGCGGCCAGCCCAGAACCGTGCCGGCCCCTTCCCGCGAATCCGAACTTTATCGAAAAATGGAGGAATTATGAAAAGACTGTCACTGTTTCTTGTTCTCATTCTTCTGCTGACCCTGTTTGCGGGCTGCCGGCAGGATTCTCCCGCCACAACCGAAGCGTCTGCTACGACGGAGCAGACCGCCGCTTCGACTGCGCAGACTACCGCGCCTTCCCCGACGGACGAGGCTTCCGTCCATCCCATGCTCTTCCACGTCACGGGGCAGAACGGCGAAGAAGGCTATCTCTTCGGCACGATTCACGCGGGCGATGCGCGCATTCAGGTTGCCATGAACAAGCTGACCTCCTATGTGGATTCCTGCGACGCGCTGGCGGTGGAGTTTGATCTGGTCGCCTATGAGGAGGACTATGCCGCGCAGATGCAGGCGATGGAGCAGTTCGTCCTCACCGACGGCACCACCATCGAGGATCACATGCCCAAGGAGCTGTACGACAAGGCCGTTGCCCTGCTCAAGCAGGCAAATCTCCAGCCCGGGCTGATGAAGGGCTATAATCTTGCCATGTGGTCGCAGCTCGTGGAGCAGGGCGCGATGGAGGTGTACACGGATTTTGACCCGGAGGCCGGCATGGACCGCGCCCTGATCCGACACTGCTATGAAAAAAAGATCGAGGTCCGGGACGTGGAGAGCGCCGAGCTGCAGTACAATCTGCTGGCGGGCTTCTCCGACGAGCTGAACCTTCTGATTCTGAAAGATACGCTGGAACGTCTTGATGCCTACGGCGAGTCGTTGAAGGCGCTCTTCGACGCATGGGCCAGCGGTGACTATGCGCGGATCGTGGCCGCCCTCTCCGCGGAGGAGGAGGTTGACGAGGCGACGGAGGAGGAGCGCGCTCTGATGGAGGACTACTACGACAAGATGCTCACCCAGCGCAACCTCGGAATGCGGGACAAGGCCGTGGAATGGCTGAAGGCCGGCGACAAGGTCTTCTTCGCCGTGGGCGCCGCCCATCTGATCGAGGAGGACGGTCTGGTCGCGTTGCTGCGTGCCGAAGGCTACACCGTGGAGCAGGTGGACTACTGAGGGACGTCGCACGATTCGGATCACGGAAACGTGTTTCCTGATTTCTTCAAAAAGCACTTGCTTTTTGCTCCGCGTTGTGTGATAACTCTCATACGGGAAGAGGATTCCCAAAAGCCAATCAAAAAAGGAGAAGAAACCGAATGATGAAGCGCATCTTATCTCTGGCCCTTGTGGTCGTCATGGTCGCCGCCCTGTTTGTCGGCTGCGGCAGCTCCGACTCTGTGGAGGGAACCTACAAGCTCAAGGCGATCGACGGCAAGAACATCAAGGATTACTACACCGAGAAGGCTGAGAAGAGCGGCGAAACGCTGGAGACCGTTCTGAAATTCATGGGCGTTGAAGAGACCGATCTGGACAACCTGATGACCCTGACCCTGAACGCCGACGGCTCCGCTGCCATGAACTCCAAGATGGACGTCGAAGAAAAGTCTTACGACGGCACTTGGAAGCAGGAAGGCGACAAGATCACCGTGACCGTGGACAACGATCCCCAGGAGTTCACACTGAAGGACGGCGAGATTACCGCCAAGTTCGGAGACATGACCCTGACCCTCGGCAAGTAAGCCGACGGCGAAAGAGAGGAACCTGCGAAACCGCGGGTTCCTCTTTTGCTTCGCTTGCAATTTGAAGCGGGATATGCTATGATGGACGTGGAAATCACGACGCTTCTTCTGGCGGCAAACGCCGGAAGCGCGCTTTTGGGAGGCCCTTATGAACGAATCCGAACGAATCGCCGCGCCGCTGTGGGGACGCAAGCTGCCACGTGCCGTCTGTGCAGCCTTCCTGTGCTGCTTTGTCGCGGGGTATCTGGCCCATCTGTTTGCAATCACAAACCTGATTCCCAATTCCGACGGGATTTCCCGCATGGCCGACGCCCAGCAGATGACGATTTCCGGACGATGGTTTCTGCACTACGCCTCGGTGTGGCACGGCTTTGTCCAGTCCCCGGCGGTGATCGGCTTCTTTGCCATCCTGTTTCTGTCGCTGGCGGCGGCGCTGACGGCCCAACTGCTCAAGCTCGAACGCCCGCTCTTCGGCGGCCTCTGCGGGGCCATGATGGCGGTGTTTCCGTCCGTGGCCTATACCTTTCTCTATCTGTTCACGGCCTCGGCCTATTGCTTCGGCATCCTGCTTGCGGTGCTGGCGGTCTGGCTGGTCTCCCGGTACCGCCTCGGCGTTCTCTTTGCCGCCCCGATGCTGGCCTGCGCCGTCGGAACCTATCAGGCATATCTGGCGGTTGCTGCAACGCTCTCTCTGACGGTTGTGATTCTGAACGCCTTGGATGAGGCGAGCGCGCCAAAGCGGATTTTCATGGATGCGCTGCGGCATCTTGCCTTTCTTCTGCTCGGCCTTGTGCTCTATTATCTTGTGCTTCGCCTCTTCCTCTGGGCCAAGGATCTGACCCTTCTGGACTACAAGGGACTCAACGACGCGTTTACAGGCCTCACCTTCGGCGGCGCGGTCGGGCTGGTCGCCTCGGCCTACCGGGAATTCTTCCGGTATTACTTCCTCCCGCACGGCTTCGCCTCCTATACGACGCCCCTTGCCGTGCTCGGTCACGCGGCGCTGGCGGCGGCGGGAGGCTGGGCCTTTGTCCGGCTCGCGGTGCGCGGCGGGCTTCAGAAACGCCCTGCGGCGCTGGCCCTGACGCTGGCGCTTCTGGCGCTGCTGCCGCTGGCGGCCAATCTGACCGTCCTGATGGCGGACGCCATGCCGATTACGCGCTACGCTCTGGTGCTGCCGTATCTGCTGGCGCTGGCGCTGGCGGAGCGGGTGGTGCGGGGCGGGACCGCCGCTGCGTCTGTGCCGAAGGTGGACGGCTCCCGCAACTGTTTGCGCGCTGCGGCGGTGTGCGCCTCTGTCCTGCTGCTTGGCGTCAGCTTCTTTGTGGACAATCTTGCCTATACCGTCTCCGCCACGGCGCACCGCGCCACGGAATCCTTTGCCACGCGGCTGGTCGAGCGGGTCGAGACGACGCCCGGCTATCGCAGCGATCTGGAGGTCGTCGTGATCGGCGGCTTCCCCAGCCGGGTCTATTCCAGTCAGATCGAGGCGTTCTCCCTTGTCACGGATTACAGCAACCTTTCCAGCTCCGTGATTCCCCTCAATAAGCACGTCTACTACTATCTCAACGACTGGCTGAACGTCCCATGGGCGGAGCCGGACGAGGCGACGATGCAGGCAGTGTCCGACAGCGCGGCGTTTCAGGCCATGCCGCTGTATCCCGACGACGGCAGCGTGGTCGTGGAGGGGGAGCGCGTCATCGTCAAGCTGGCCCCGGCCTACGTCCCCAAGCAGCCCTATGAAATTGCATACGAGAACCGCCGCTGAACGCGACGCGCAGAAACGGAGCATCCCCGGAAGTTCGGGAATGCTCCGCTTTTCGTTGTATTACAGCGTTTCGGTTTTCAGCGCGTCGATGGGATTATCCTTCCGAATCTTGTGCGTGGCGTAGAGCATCGTGGCAAAGACCACCAGGAAGACAGACCCGATGGCAATGGCGAGGCCGAGCCACGGCAGATGGTAGGCGGCACGGAAGGAGGTGCTGAGCGCATACCAGATCAGCCAACTGATCCCGATGGACACCGGTAGCCCCCAGAGCAGGGCCTTGGAGCCGTAGAGCAGGCACTCAAAGCGCATCATTCGTCCGAAGGCGCGTTCGCCCATGCCCACGGATTTCAGCGTGGCAAACTCCCGCCGCCGCAGGGCAACGTTGGTAGAGATTGTGTTGAAGACGTTTGCCGCCGCAATCAGGGAAATCAGCACAATGAAGCCGAAGGTGAACACGTCGAGCACCAGAAGGGCAGCCTGCGTGGTATCATTCCCTCCCTTCACGTCGTAGGCGAGGAAGCCGTCCTCTCCCTTCGTGCTGAGCGACGTTAAGAGCTTCCGCACGTCCTGTTCGGCCTTTGCGTGGTTCGCTGCCCGCAGGAAGAAACAATATCCGCCCCAACGATCACTGGCTTCCAGTTCTTTCTGCAGCTCCGGGGTAAGCTGTGAAATGGGAAGATAGAGGCTGTATTGATCGGAGGAGGCCAGCGGAAGCTCCTTCAAGAACCCGCCGACGACGACCTCGGTATCGACTGTCCGCAGGTCTTCCTCTCTACCGAGCGGGTAATGCAGGGTGACGGAGATCGGCGCGGCGTCGGTTCGAAGCAGATCCACGTTCTCTCGCACGTCACCGCTGGGTGTGAACGTCACTTGCGTCATGGTGTTGGACGCCAAAGCCTGTCCCGATGCGGGATCGACCCCTGCCTGTTGGCAGAGCAGCGCGTAATCTGCGTCCGGAACGTAGAAGATGTTCATGTTGGGATCGTATATCTCCGGATCCGTTTCAACCTCTTCAATTGTTTCATCCTCCCAATTCTGGAAAACATGTGCTTTGTAGGCTTCACTGAGCGCCTCGGGCGAAATGCTGACTTCGCAGCTCTCACGAATCGCCCAAGCCCCGTCTTCCACGGATTCGACCGAAAGAAGCGTTTCGAGCATGGATGGCGCATCCGGTGCGGACGGAAAACTATCAAAACCACTGACGAAGGCAATCACGTCGGAGACATACAGATTGACGGTTGCCGCTGCCTGACTGCGCAGGCTGCCGGAGAGGCTGAAGGCGGAGATAAACAGCACGATGCTCATAAACAGGGAAACGACCGTGGCGCGGTACTGCTTCCGGCTGCGCTTGAAGTTCTTTGCGGCGAGGATGCCGGGGAAGCCGAAGAGCTTGCCGGTCAGCCGGGAGACCTTGACCTCCCTGGCGCGCACCTTGACGTCCGCGCTCTGCCGGATGGCGGCAATGGGGGAGAGGCGGGTCGCCCGTTGGGCGGGAATCCACGCCGAGACCAGCGCGGTCAGCAGACCAATGCCGGCGGCCAGCGCCAGAGCGGACAGATTGAGAACCAGACGAATCGGAACGGAGCCGAGGTTGCTGCCGGAGATCAGCGTGTCAAAGGCGGGCTGGAGGAAGTGCAGCGTCAGACCAATGCCGCCGCAGCCGATCAGCAGGCCGATGGGAATGCCGATCACGCACAGCAGCAGAGCCTCCATCAGCACCGCGTGGCGAAGCTGCCGGTTCGTTGCGCCGATGGACTTGAGCAGGCCGAACTGCTTTGTCCGCTCGGATACGGAGATCGAGAAGGAGTTGTAAATCAGCGCCACCGAGCCGAGGAAGATCAGAGCAAACAGAATGGCCTCCAGCGTGTAGAACACGGTGTGCAGGTTTTCGTCGTTCGTGACGCCGGCACACATGAGCAGGGTGCGGTTGAATTGCCCGCCGCTGCCGTAGCTGTGGGCGTCCAGAAAATCCTGAACCTCCGTCATGTCGTCGAGCATAAAGAACGTCTTGTAATTCGGCCCTGCCGCGCCGACCGTCAGCGCAAGGGTGCCGGGCAGATCGTAGGCCTCGATTTCGGTGGAAAAGCGGTCATAGATTCCGACCACGGTGTAGGTCTGCGGCTGCGCATCGTCCAGCCTTTCTTCGCTTCCCATATATTCCGTGTTCGGATCGATCGCCTGAGCGCCTGCGGTGACGCGGCGCCCGACGTTCAGGTTCAGCGTCTGACCCACTTGAAGCGACGCCCCTGTGCTGCCAGAGGCCCGTGTGGAAATCAGCAGCTCCTGTGAATTTTCCGGCATTCTTCCCTCGATGAGATTGACGGCAACCAGCTCCGGGAGCTTTTCGGACATGGACGTGATGTACAGATAAGGTTGAAAGCTGTCCTCCTCGCCGACCATGGCCCAGCCTACCTCGTCCAGTGTCTCCACTTGTTCCACGCCGTCCTGTGCGCGCAGATCCGTCTGCTCGGAAGCCTGCATTCCGTCATAGATGGCGTGATAGCGGCCGTTTACGGCCTCTGCCATGTGGATCAGATATTGCTGACCTGAATATGCGCCCTCGCTGACGGCGGTGAACAGGGACACCGAGAGAATGATGCCGATGATCGTCACCAGCGTCCGGACGCGGTTTTGCCGCAGACAGCGGCGGGTATATTTGCTCAGAATGCTCATGCGCGTACCCTCTCGTCGCGGACGATCTTGCCGTCCTCAATGGCAATGATCCGGTCGGCTTGCAGGGCGATGCTTTCGTCGTGGGTGATGACGATGAGAGTCTGCCCGTAGCGGCGGTTGGAGAGCTTGAGCAGCTCGACAATCTCATGGCTGTTCTTGGAGTCCAGATTGCCCGTCGGCTCGTCCGCCAGCACCACAGCCGGGGCGTTCATCAGCGCACGCCCGATGGAAACGCGCTGCTGCTGGCCGCCCGAGAGCTGGTTGGGCAGGGCCTTGCGGCGGTCTGCGAGCCGGAGCGTTTCCAGAAGCTCCTCCAGCCGCTCTGCGTTGACCGTCCTGCCGTCGAGCAGAACGGGAAGCGTCATGTTTTCCTCGGCCGTCAGCACGGGGATCAGGTTGTAGAACTGGTAGATCAGGCCCACCTGACGGCGGCGGAAAATCGCCAGCGCCTCGTCGTTCTGGGCGTACACGTCCTGCCCGTCCACAAAGACCTTGCCCGCCGTGGGCCGATCCACGCCGCCTAAGATGTGCAGGAGGGTGGACTTGCCGGAGCCGGACGGCCCGATGATGGCAAGGAACTCGCCCTTCTCTACGGAGAAGGAAACGTCGTCCACGGCCTTGACCAGATTCTCTCCGCTTCCGTAGTGCTTGGAAAGATGCTCGACACGTAAAACTTCCATAAAAAAATCACCTCTTAACTTGGATGGCTCCATTCTACCATGCCAAAGTGACAGTTGGGTGACTCTTTGCTAAGTGTTTTGTCATTTTCGGAATCCAACCCTGCCCAGCCCCGGAGGAGGCGTTCTCGTCCGGGGCTGGGCAGAATTGCGCTCAAACCGCGCCGCGGTAAAATCGCACGGTAAAGACCGCGCCGCCGGACGGCGCGTTCGCGGCCTGCACCGTGCCGTTCTGGGCGGCGATGATCTGCCGCGCAAGGGCCAGTCCGATGCCGATGCTGTGTTCTCCCGCCCCCTTGCCGCGATAGAACCGCTCGAACAGATGGGGCAGATCCTCCGGGGCAATGCCCGGCCCGGTGTCGGCCACGGTCAGCTCGGTGAAGATCGGCGTCTGCCGTGCGCGGACGGTTACCGTCCCGCCCTCCGGCGTGTGCTCCATGCAGTTTTTGAGAATGTTGCCCAGCGCCTCCGCGGTCCACGCCGGATCGATGGTCAGCTCAGCGTCCGAAGGCTCGAAAAGCAACTG
>CACXHI010000033.1 GCA_902767395.1 Oscillospiraceae bacterium | reverse complement strand
CGGCGCTTCTGTCCGCCGGAAAGGTCGAAGGGAGACTTCTGCAGCAGCTCCGGCCCGATGCCGACAAAGCCTGCGGCCCGCCGGACACGGGCGTCCAGCTCGTCGCCGCTGATCCCCTGATTCTTGGGGCCAAAGGCGATGTCCTTCCAGCAGGTTTCCTCAAACAGCTGGGATTCCGGGTACTGGAAAACCAGCCCAACCCGGCTGCGGATGGACTGGGTAAACTTTTTCTCCTTCCAGATATCCTCGCCCCGGAACAGGACCTTGCCCGAGGTGGGCTTGAGCAGTCCGTTGAGATGCTGAATCAGCGTGGACTTGCCGGAGCCCGTGTGGCCGATCAGACCGACCAGCTCGCCGGATTGGAGAGAAAGGTTGACATGTTCAATTGCTGTGTGTTCAAACGGCGTACCTGCGCTGTAAACGTGCGTCAGATCGCGTACCTCAATGATGGGGGGCATTCGGTTTCCTCCGTAAGTGTTTGTGTTTCTGTGTCAGGCGTTCATCGCCCGTGCGATGGTCTCCGCGCACGCCTCCGGGGTCAGGGCGTCCAGGGGAAGGCTCCAGCCCGCCCCATTGAGTGAAAAGAGTAAATCGGTGGTCTGCGGGACGTCCAGCCCCGCCTTGCGCAGCAGCTCCACCTGCGAGAAGACCTCGCTGGGGCTGCCATCGAGCAGGATGCCGCCCTTGTGCATCACAACGACACGGTTTGCGTCCGCCGCCTCGTTCATGTGGTGGGTAATCAGCACGACGGTAATCCCCCGCTCCCGGTTGAGTCGGGACACCGTGGAGATGACCTCCTCGCGGCCGCGGGGATCGAGCATGGCCGTCGGCTCGTCAAGCACGATGCAGCGCGGCTGCATGGCCAGCACGCCCGCAATGGCAACGCGCTGCTTCTGTCCGCCGGAAAGCAGATGCGGCGCGTGCTCCCGATATTCGTACATTTCCCCCGTCTTCAGCGCGTCGTCCACCCGCCTGCGGATCTCCTCGGACGGCACGCCCAGATTCTCGGGCGCGAAGGCCACGTCGTCCTCTACCACGTTGGCGACAATCTGGTTGTCCGGGTTCTGAAACACCATGCCGATCTGGCGGCGGATGTCCAGAAGCCGCTCCTCGTCGGCGGTATCCAGCCCGGAAATCCACACCTTGCCCCCCGAGGGCAAGAGGACGGCGTTGAAGTGCTTGGCAAGCGTGGACTTGCCGCAGCCGTTGGGGCCAATGATGGCAGTGAAGCTGCCCTCTTCAATTTCAATATTCAGATCTTCAAACACCGGCAGGGAAAGCTTCTCCCCGTCCGCCGGGTAAGTAAAGCTCAGGCTTTCCGCCTGAATGATGGGATTCTTGGCGTCTTCTTTCATTCCTTGTTCTTCCTTTCCTACACGCCCGGCGCCAGCCAGCGGCCCGTTGCGCCGCAGGGCAGGAAGAGACCGGAATTCGTAACCGGAAGCCCCAGCTCCTGCGATTCCGTATGCCCGCCGTAGCGCTTGGTCAGAATGCTGTCGAGCATGTAGCCCACCACCGAGGGCGCAAGGCCCGTGGTGTAGGAGTTTACCAGCACGAACAGCGGCTGATCCGATAGCACCCGCTGGACCTGCTCGAGGAAGGGAAACAGACTCGTCTCCAGCTTCCAGACCTCACCGGACGGACCGCGCCCGTAGGAGGGCGGGTCCATAATGATCGCATCGTAGCGCTTGCCCCGGCGCAGCTCCCGCTCGACAAATTTGCCGCAGTCGTCCACGATCCAGCGGATCGGCGCGTTCTCCAGCCCGGAAGCGCGGGCATTGTCCCGCGCCATCTGCACCATGCCCTTTGCGGCGTCCACGTGGCAGACGGACGCGCCGCCCGCGGCGGCGGCAAGGGTCGCGCCGCCGGTATAGGCAAACAGATTGAGCACGTTGATGGGGCGGCCCGCCCGGCGCACCGTGTCGGTGATAAAGTCCCAGTTCACCGCCTGCTCCGGGAAAACGCCTGTGTGCTTGAAATTCATGGGCTTGATCACAAAGGTCAGATCCTGATAATGCAGCGCCCAGTGCTCCGGCAGACGGTGCACGTTCCAGTGGCCGCCGCCGGTGTTGGAGCGGGCATAACGCGCGTCAAACTGCCGCCAGCGAGGATCCGTCTTGGGCGTGCTCCAGATGACCTGTGGGTCCGGGCGCACAAGAAGATAGCTCCCCCAGCGCTCCAGCTTTTCTCCATCCGAGGCGTCAATCACCTCGTATTCCTTCCATCGGTCAGAAATCCACATGCTCTTTCTCTCCGTCGCTTTGACTGATTGTTTAATCTTCGGGATCCGGGTTCGGATCGGGGTCGGGGTTCGGGTTCGGATCGGGCTCCGGGGTCGGGTCAGGCTCCGGGTCCGGGTCAGGCTCCGGGTCCGGGTCAGGCTCCGGGGCCAACTTCTCTTTGGCCTCCAGAACCGCCTTCTGGAGCTCCACCAGACGCTCATGGGTATGCTCGGTACAAACCTGAATGTTGTTTGCCTTCAGCGCGTCCTTGACGGTCGGCGCCTCGCTCTCCGCATCCTTGAGCATGAAAAGCGTCTTCTTCTGCATGGAGTTCTCCACATACTGGTTCAGCTCCGGGAACTGCTCGGCAAGCGCCTTGAACTCGGCGCTGCTCACAATGTTGTGATAGGCAAGACAATCGTTGTTGGCGCAGTAGCTCTTTCCGTCCGGGCCGAACGGGTAGCACAGATCAATTGCAAATTCCAGATGGGCGTTGCAGGTTTTCTCCGGTACGTCGGAGGAAAACAGAGACACTGACTTCGGCGTACACTTTGCTCCGGCAAGCATTCCGGTCTGGCTGCACACCTGAACGGACACAAACTGCTCATCGTCCGGCCGTACAAAGTCTCCGATCTCCTCAGTGGACAGGCCGGAGAGCAGCTTGCTCATCACGGTTTTCCACAGGATGACGGAGGGGTTGAGGTTGACCACCAGCCGAACCTCCTCGGGGGTGTCATAGCCGCACCAGACCGTCGCCGTGTATCTGGGCGTAAAGCCCGAGAACCAGCGATCCTGATTGCTGCCGCTCGTTCCGGTCTTGCCTGCCACGGGCACGTCTCCGAACTGCGCGTTCGCGCCGGTGCCGTAGATGCAGGCGTAGCGGAGCATATAGACCATATACCATGCGGCGTGGGCGCTCATGGCCTCATGGGTCTTCTGCGGGTTCTCCATAATCAGATTGCCCTCGGCGTCCTCCACACGGGTATAGGTTCTGGCGCTGCGATAGACGCCGCCGTTGGGGAAGGTGGCATAGGCCGTCGCAATTTCGCGGATCGTCAGGCCGTCGGTCAGCTGGCCGAGGCCAAGCGGCGCGAGGCTGACGTCGGTGTATTCCTTGCCGTTCTTCTCCCTGTGATCCACCAGATCGGTCAGACCGAACTGTTCTCTGGCAAACTGGAAGCTGGCCTCCGGCGTCACGTCTGCCAGAACCTTGACCGAAACCGTGTTGAGGGACTGGGCCAGTGCGTTGGTCACCAGCATCCAGCCGGAAGCAGGCTTCCGATCCTCGTTCTGCGGCCAGTCCTTTCCGTCGATCTTCATATAAGCCGCGTTCTCATAGGCGGAGCCGGGGGTGATGACGCCCAGCGCCAGCGCAGGACCGTAAACCGTCAGCGGCTTAATGCAGGAGCCGGGAGACAGGTGGCTCTGGGTTGCCCGGTTCCAAGTCAGGTTGCCCTCCTTCTCCCCCACGCCGCCGGCCATGGCAACGATGTCGCCGGTCTCGTTGTCGATGACCACGATGCCGGACTGAAGCTGCTGCGAGGAGTAGGTTTTTGGAACATTCTGCACGTCCCCATAGACCTCGTCCACCTTGGCCTGCGCGTCCAGATCAATCGTGGAATAGATGCGGAAGCCGCCGGTGAGGACCACCTTGTTGGCGGCCTCGGGCGTGATGCCCTTGAGCGCGGCGTAATCGCGGCAGACGTCCCGAATGATCGTGTCCTCAAAGTAGGAGTAGTAATCCTTCTTTTCCACGTCGAACTGGTTTTCCGCGCCGCACTTGGGGCAGGTATAGGTATCGCCGTTGGCGGTAAACTTCTTGATCACGTTCCGATAGCCGCACTCGGAACAGGTGAATTTCCGGTCCTCCACACGCAGGCTCTTAAATTCCAGCTTCTGATCGCAGACCTTGTCATAGGTCTTGCGGTCCGGGATATAGCCCTGCTCAAACATCTGCTGGAGAATTGTCAGCGTTCTCTGCTCGTTGTTTTCGGGATAGAAATAGGGATCATAGCGGGAGGGGTTGTTGGTGATGCCGATGATGCAGGCGCACTCCTTAGTCGTCAGCTCCTCCAGCTCCTTGCCGAAGTAGACGTGAGCTGCGCTCTTGATGCCGTAGGCGCCCTCGCTGAGATAAATGGTATTGAGATACCATGTGATGATCTCTTCCTTGGTGTAGTGCTGCTCGAAGTCCAGCGCCTTGAAGATTTCCGTCAGCTTGCGGCGCACGGTGGGGTCCTTTTCGCCGGTGAGATTCTTGATGAGCTGCTGGGTCAGCGTCGAGCCGCCATACTGCGCGCCGCCAATGAACATATTGGCCGAGGCAGCCAGCGTGCGCATCCAGTCCACGCCGTCATGCTCCCAGAAGCGCTTGTCCTCAATGGCGACGGCTGCGTTCACCATATCCTGCGGAATCTCCTCGTAGTTGACCCAGATGCGGTTTTCGGCCGACAGAAGCTGGCGCAGCTCCTCGAACTGCCCCGTTTTGGGATTCTTCGCCAGAATGAACGAGGACTGATTCAGCCGCACGCCGTCCAGATCGTAGTGCGCGTTGGGGATAATGTCCTCCTCCAGATAGGCCTGTCCGCGTTCCAGCACCCGCTTGGCCGCAACGCCGCCGGCGACGCCGAGAAAGATGGTTACCACCAGAAAGATGGAAACCATGCGCCAGAGCAGGTGAACCACCCCACCGGTAATGGTGCGCTGATGGGGGTCTGGAACCCGCCTGCGCTTGACTGTCTGTTCCTGTTCTCGATTCATATCGTAGTCCTCCCATGCGGCAAGCCGCAGCGGTACATTGTCGTCATGCTTCTGCATTCTGTAGATTTGCCCAGAATATCAATCTATACTATACACCATTGCCCCGCCATTTGTCAAATAGATTGCCCGATTTCACGGGAAGTATTTACCGTTTATTCACAAAGAGGCCGCGCAGGGAAACACAAAGCGGGACGGCCCTCCGTTCCGATGGAACAAAGGACCGTCCCGCTTTGTGGTCGGTGCGGAATTACACGCGCTCCTTGACCTTGGCAGACCTGCCCAGACGGTCGCGCAGATAGTACAGCTTCGCTCTGCGGATCTTGCCGCGGCGAACCGTCTCGACCTTGACGATGTTCGGCGCATGGATGGGGAACACCTTCTCGCAGCCCACGCCGTAGCTCAGGCGACGAACAGTGAAGCCCTCCTCGATGCCGCCGTGCTTCTTGGCGATGACAATACCAACAAAAACCTGAACTCTCTCGCGGGAGCCTTCCTTGATTTTGACGTGCACACGAACGGTGTCACCGACCCGAACGACGGGCAGCTCTTCCTTCATGTACTGGCTGGTCAGAGCCTTCATGAGATCCATAATCTTGTCCTCCTGATAGATTTGGGCGTTCATGGCACAGGAAATGCCGCTGCGCTCTCACGCCGGCCGTGCCAGAGGACCGCTCCATTTTGAAGCCGGTTTATTATAACACAGTTTTTTGAAAAATCAAGGACTATTTTTGGTTTTTTGCAGACGAAGATTCTCTGAGAAAAAGAAGCGGTGAAAAGAAACTTGAAAATTCTCAAAAAAAGTTCTTGACAAATGGGGGGTGTATGTGTATAATCATCTACGTCGCCGGACAACGGCGGCGAAAGTACGGAAGGTTAGCTCAGCTGGGAGAGCACTTGCCTT
>CACXHI010000032.1 GCA_902767395.1 Oscillospiraceae bacterium | reverse complement strand
TGGGTGATCGGGGTTTCCACGCCATAGTAGGGAACGGTGATGCGGTCAAGCACGCGGGCGTTGGGACGGCCGGTACGGATGGCGCCGAAGTCCTCCTGAAGCACCTCGATCGTCTTGTCCATTTTTCTGTTGAATTCTTTGAAATCTACTGCCATTTTGAAGTCCCTCCTTCGTTTTTATTCGCCGACGAGCGTTCCGACCTTCTCTCCGGTGAGCACCCGGTAGATATTCTCCGGGTCCTTGAGCGCGAAGACCAGAACGGGCATGTGATTGTCCATCGCAAGGCTGGTCGCCGTGGAATCCATCACTCCCAGACGACGGGCCAGAACCTCGTCGAAGGTAATGCGGTCAAACTTGACTGCGGTAGAATCTCTGGCGGGATCGGTGGAATAGACGCCATCCACATTCTTCGCCAGAAGGATCGCGTCCGCATCAATCTCAACGGCCTTTAGCACTGCACCGGTGTCGGTGGAGAAATAGGGATTTCCCGTGCCGCAGCCGAAGACCACGACTCTTCCCTTCTCCAGATGGCGGATGGCCTTGTCGCGGACGTAGGGCTCCGCGATGCGGGGCATGTCAATGGCCGTCATCACACGGGCGGGAACGCCGTGCTGCTCCAGCGCGTCGCACACCGCAAGGGCGTTGATCGCGGTTGCAAGCATCCCCATGTGATCCGCGCGGACACGCTGCATCCGGTCGCCGCCGTCCTTGATCCCGCGCCAGAAGTTGCCGCCGCCGACCACGACGCCGATCTGCACGCCGGCCTCAACGCTGCGCCGGATGACCTCGCAGACGCGGCTGATGAAGTCAAAGTCCAGTCCGCGGTGCGCGTCGCCCGCCAGCGCCTCGCCGCTGACCTTCAACAGAACGCGCTTGTACTGAATCGTGTTTGCCAAGGGTATTCCTCCTTCGCATGGTGATTTTTGTTCGCCTCCCATTGTATCTTATTTCGATCCAATTGACAAGAACGAATTTCTGAAAACGGGAAAATTTTTTGTGAACTTTCCCGTTTTTTCAGTTGCGTTATCGGACACTTTTCAATATAATTAGGTCGGTGATTCGAAAAAAAGCTTTTTCCAATGAAACCTCTTTGCTCTTTTCCGAGTCTATATAGGTAGAGGACGCAAGATGGAGCGCAGTTCTTCCTGACCCCCGATGCAGAGCGTGACCAACGTACTTTCGATTTGGAAGGCTTGCAGATTGGAGAGTTCAACGTGCTCTCGCACAAGGATCTGCCGATGGACGACACCCGATACGCGGCGCTTTGGGACGTCTGCTGGTATGCAATTGACCACGAAGCAGGCACCATCGAGTATTACGACGATTCGACCCTGGATTATTCCGACCCAACGGTTTACAAGCAGGCGCGGAAGACCCTCCCGCTGCCGTAATCCGGAGCTTCCAAAGCGTTGATCTTCTTCCGGCGTGCGGCGCACAGTGTGCGCTGCGCGCCGGTCTTCTGTTTCCAAAAAAAAGTTTTTTGCGATGTAAATGATTGGAATCCCTCGTGCGTCTTATAGACAGAACAAATGAACAAGGAGGGATGTGAGATGACCGATGATAACGAGTTTTCGACGCTCTACAAACGCATGATGCGAAAAAACATCACGCCGAATCCGGAACGGTTCGAGGAAGCCCTGCAAGCCGTCCTGCTTCAGGCGTTCTCCCGGGATCCACCCGGGGGCAGTGCAAAAGCGATTGAAAAGACACAAAAACATGCTATAATGACCTGAGAATAAGAGAGGAAACAGGAGAAAAAAGAAATGGAAAAGAACAGAAAGAAAGCTGATATCTCTCCCGAGTTGGTGGCAAAGGCCAAGGCCGGAGATCAGGCTGCGTTTGAAGAGCTTTACCGGCAGACCGGTGCGGAGCTCTATCGCTCGATCCGCGCGATGGTGCACGACGAGGACACCGCGTGGGACATCCAGCAAGACACCTATCTGAAGGCTTATCAGAGTCTTGGCAAGCTGTCGCAGAACGAAGCATTTCTGCCGTGGCTGCGCCGCATTGCAGTCAACATCACGGCGTCGCAGATGCGAAAGCGGCTTGCGATTGCCTTCAGCGACCTGAGCGACGAGGACGACGTTCCCGATCAGCCCGATCTGCGGATCGACACCCAGCCGGAGCTGGCGCTGGACCAAAAGGAAACTTCCCGTCTGGTGCAGCAGATTCTCGCAGAGCTGCCCGAAACGCAGCATCTGGTTCTCGGTATGCGGTACTACGACGATCTGAGCGTCTATGAGATCGCTGAGCAGCTGCATCTGTCGCCCAACACGATCCGGGTGCATCTGCTCCGCGCCAGAAAGCACGTCGAAACCTCAGTTCGCGCGCTGGAAAAGCAGGGCGTTAAGCTCTACGGTCTGACGCCGGTTGATTTCCTGATGGCGCTGATGCGCCGCATGGAGCCTGCGGAGGCCGCCCAGCAGAGCGCCATCTACGCCGTCATGACAAAGGCAAGCGGCGGCGCAGTCGCGGCGAACGCCGTACCGGTCACCGCTTTGACCGTTGGACAGACCATTCTCCACGGATTGCTTGGAAAGGTGCTGGTCGGCATCCTGTCTGCCGCCGTTGTGGGCGGCTGCATCTGGGTCGGGAGCAAGCTCCTTGACCGCAACGCGCCGGACGCACCTTTGCAGCCCTCGGACGTGACGGAGACGGCGGAACGGACGTCGGACAGTCTGGGAAACCTGAACAACTCCACGGACTCCGAATCCGAGAAAACAACGGAGTCGAATGGTTCGCTGTCCGGCACCTGCGGCGAGCATCTGACGTGGCGCTTCGATCCGGACAGTGGTATGCTGACGATTGAAGGCAGCGGGGCCATGGACGACTTCGACGACCATGAATTAGGAATTAGCCAGCCGTGGCATCTCTATCCAGAGCAGATCACGGACGTCTCGTTCCCGGAAGGATTGACCTCCATCGGGAACAGCGCGTTCCAATACTGCAACGGTCTGACCGAGATTCGTCTTCCGGAAGCGGTCGAATCCATCGGCACAAGCGCATTTGAGGGATGTAAGAACCTGGAATATGTCAGCTTGCCCGAGACGATGACCTCCATCGGAGCCGCGGCGTTCAGCGAATGCTCCAAGCTGTATATCCAGCTCATCCCCGAAGGGATCACGACCATTGCGCACAAAACGTTTTGGAAATGCAGCGGTGTGCAAACGATTTGGCTCCCGGAATCTGTGACCGATATTGAAGCCGACGCATTCGGTTTTTGCACGAACTTGACGAGGATTCAGCTTCCGGGCGGACTGCGCACCATCGGAGACGCCGCGTTCCGCGAGTGCAGCAGCCTTGACGTGGTACTGCTTCCCGATGGTCTGGAGCAGATCGGCTCGAAGGCGTTCCGGGACTGCACCGCCCTCCGGCAGATCAATCTCCCGCAAACTCTGACGACCCTCGGGGACGACGCCTTCCTCGACTGCACCGCCCTGAAGGAAATCCGGTTCTTCAGCGAACAGCTTTCCACGGACACGGTGCTCGGCGCACCGACAGATGCTACCATCTACGGCTTCTCCGACTCTGCTGCTGCCGCGCAGTATGCGCAGGATCACGGGTACGGCTTTGAAGCGATTACAGCTTCCGATTCCGACACCCTGCGCAGCATGGTGGAGCCGAATCAGGATCTGATCGCGGCGATGGAGGCTGCAATCGGCACCGGCGTTTCCTTTGATACCTACTATACGACCTGGCTGATCGGAATTGTCCCCTTTGGAGAGCGCCAGCTTGCGCAGGTGGTACAAACCAAGCGTGTCACGATCACGGAAGAAGAACGCAACCAGGCGAAGCAGACCGGCAAGCTGGTTCTGAACGGAACGGAATTCCGCTGGACGGATTCTCGGGAACAGTTTGAAGCTTGGGCCAACCTCCCGGAGGATTGGATGATTGGCAGCGCAGAAGGCGGCTGGATTGTGGACGAAGGCGGTCAGCGTTTCTATTCGGTGGATCGCATGGGAAGCGCATACGCTTTCAATTGTAGTGAGCCGAGCTTCTACACTTGGCTCGATGAACCCGTTGAAACCGCCTGGGTCTGGCTGGACAGCGATTTCCCGGTGAAATCTGCTGCAAATATCCCGACACTCGATGCGTTCTGCCGCCAGATCATCCCCGACTCGGCGTCTCAGCAGGTGCTCGAGTTCGTAGTGAACGACGAAGGAGAACTGGAACTCCAGGGGCGCTTCTCCTAATTGAAAAGAGCAAACTCCTGACGTCATTGGAAAAATCTTCTGCCATAAAAGGAAAAACCTTGCAATCCGGGATGCAATCCTGTATAATAATCTGCAACCTATATCTGTGAGGTGTCAAGCTATGGCAGAAGATACTCTGAACGAGCTGAAAAGCCCGGAAACCAAAAACTTTATCCACACCTTCGTAGAGGAGGACATTGCCGAGGGCGGACAGTTTGCCGGCATGACTGTTCATACCCGCTTCCCGCCCGAGCCGAACGGCTACCTGCACATCGGGCACTGCAAGGCGCTTTGCATCGACTTCGGCACGGCGGAAAAATTCGGCGGCCTGTGCAACCTCCGCATGGACGACACGAATCCCGCCAAGGAGGACACCGAGTTCGTTGACGCGATCAAAGAGGACATTCACTGGCTGGGCTTCGATTGGGGCGACCGGTTCTTCTACGGCAGCGACTATTTTGAGCAGACCTATGAATTTGCAATCGAGCTGATCAAGAAGGGTCTGGCCTACGTCTGCGACCTCTCCCCCGAGGAGTTCAAGGCGAACCGCGGCGACATCGGCGTGCCCGCCGTCTCCCCCTACCGCAACCGCAGCGTGGAGGAAAATCTTGACCTTTTCCAGAGAATGCGGGCCGGGGAATTCCCCGAGGGCAGCCGCACGCTTCGGGCCAAGATTGATCTGGCCTCCGGCAACTTCAATATGCGCGACCCGGTCATGTACCGCATCCGTTACATCGACCATCACCGGCAGGGCACCAAGTGGTGTATCTTCCCGATGTACGACTTCGCCCATCCGATTCAGGACGCGCTGGAGGGCATTACCCACTCCCTCTGCTCTCTGGTGTATGAGGAACACCGTCCCCT
>CACXHI010000031.1 GCA_902767395.1 Oscillospiraceae bacterium | reverse complement strand
TCGTCGCCGCCGAACTGCATGTTGCAGCCGTAGTGCTGGAAGAGGTAGTAAAAGTCGTAGGACTGCATAATCATATAGTTGAATTCGAGGAAGGACAGGCCCTTCTCCATCCGCTGCTTATAGCACTCGGCGCGCAGCATGTTATTGACGGAAAAACAGGCGCCAACCTCGCGGAGCATGTCCACATAGTTCAGCTGCAAAAGCCAGTCGGCATTGTTGACCATCTCCGCCTTGTCCTCACCGAACTCGATAAAACGCTCCATTTGCTTCTTAAAGCAGGCTGCATTGTGATTGATGTCCTCCTTGGTCAGCATCTTCCGCATATCGGTCCGGCCAGAGGGGTCGCCAATCATGGTGGTGCCGCCGCCAATCAGAGCGATCGGCTTGTTTCCGGCCATCTGCAAGCGCTTCATCAGCGTCAGCGCCATGAAATGCCCTGCAGTCAGACTGTCCGCTGTGCAGTCAAAGCCGATGTAGAAGGTGGCTTTCCCTGCGTTAAGCATTTCACGGATGACTTCTTCATTCGTGACCTGTGCCAGAAGACCGCGGGCCTTCAATTCCTCGTATACTCCCATGGATCTTTCTCCTTCAAAGTGATATGTTCTTGATAGTATTCCCGAAATCACTCAGAAAACAACATTTCTTCCGCGCTTTTTCGAGTCGTTTCGGTAATTTCCGCGCCGCCGATCATGCGGGCCAGCTCCTGAATGCGGCCCGTTCGATCCAGCGCTGTAACTTCGGTGTAAGTTCTCCCCTGCCGCTCGGACTTGGAGATCAACAGATGATGCTCCGCCAACGCCGCAATCTGGGGCAGGTGGGTGACACAGAGTACCTGCCGTCCGCCCGCCGCATTGCGGAGCTTCTCCGCAACCTTCTGCGCAGCCCGGCCGGATACGCCGGCGTCCACCTCGTCAAAAATCAGCGTTGCAATTTGATCATGCGCCGCCATGACGTTTTTCATGGCAAGCATAATCCGTGCCAGCTCGCCGCCGGAGGCGACCTTTGACAGCGGCTTGACTGCCTCGCCCACGTTGGCACTCATCAGAAACCGCAGAGCGTCCATCCCGTCGGGCCCAAGCTCCGTCTCGGAAAAGGAACAAAGAAACTGTACGCGCAGCATATTCAGCTCCGCCAGCTCCGCGCAAACGCGGCGCTCCATTTCCGCCGCGGCGCGGTGGCGAACCGCACGGAGCCTACCGGCAATTTCCTCGGCTGCGGCAACTGCGGAAGCGTGCGCTTTTTCTGCCTGCTTGATCTTTTCGTCCGCGAAGATGATATCGTCCAGCTCGGCTCTTGCACGCGAGAGATAATCCAGCATCTCCGCGCAGCTTGCGCCATACTTGCGGCGCAGGCGATGAATCAGATCAAGCCGGGCGCCGATTTCATCCAGCTCCTCCTCCGGATCTCCCAAGCCGTCGCGGTAGTCCCGCAGCTCCTCTCCCACGTCGGAGAGCGCAAAGGAAAGCTCCCGCAGCCTGTCATACGCCGGGCGCAGAGATTCGTCATAGCGCAGAGCGCTCCCAAGACGGGACATGGCCTCGTCCAGAAGCTCTGCGGCTCCGCGGCTTTCCTCGTCACCAAAAAGCGCGTTGACAGACTCGTTCAGCGCGGCAGTGAGCTTTTCACCGTTCATCAAAAGCTTCTGGCGCTGCTCCAGCGCCTCATCCTCGCCGGGATGAAGCTCCGCCTTTTCCAACTCCTTGATCTGAAATTGAAGCATCTCCTGCCGCCGGGCCTTCTCGCTCTCATCCATGGCAAGTCGTTCCAGCTCTGCGCGACATGCACGCACACGCTCCCAAGCCGCTTTGTATGAGGTCAGAAGCGCTTCATCTCCCGCAAAGGCATCGAGAAGTCCGAGGTGCGTCTGTTCATCAAAAAGCTGCTGCGAGTCGTGCTGCCCGTGAATGGTAATCAATTTGCGCCCCAAGGCGCGGAGCTGACTGACTGTGACGCCTCGGCCATTGACACGGCAGAGATTTCGTCCGTCCAAATAAATCTCCCGCTGAATCAGCAGCTCTGACTCGTAGGGAACCTGATAGTCGGAAAACCAGTCCAGCGCGGGAACCCCGTCAAATACGGCGGAGACAAAGGCACGATCCGCCCCGGTACGAATTCCCTCGCGGTAGGCGCGTTCCCCAAGAATTGCGGAGATTGCGTCGATGATAATCGACTTGCCCGCGCCGGTCTCACCGGTCAGGACGTTAAACCCCCGATCAAAGGTGATATCGGCAGTCTCAATCACCGCGATATTCTCAATGTGTAGAAGGGTCAGCATTGGTTAATCCAGCAGCTTCTTGATCTCAATGCAGAAGCCGATGGCAGCCTGCACGTCGCGCATGATAATAAGCAGGGTATCGTCGCCCGCCAGCGTACCGACCACGACGGACATATTCATCGCGTCAATGGCGCGTCCAGCGGCGGGGGCCAGAGTGGGAAGGGTCTTCACGACGACGATGTTCTGGGCATAATCATAGCTGATGA
>CACXHI010000030.1 GCA_902767395.1 Oscillospiraceae bacterium | reverse complement strand
CCCATCCCGCAGCCCAGCGTCTGGCCTCCAAGCTGACTGCGACCCAGCTCAAGGGCCGGAATCTGGATCAGGAGGCGGACGACGGCGCACCGCGAGAGGATTCCATCCGTTTCAAGCTGCGAAAGCCCTCCCTGCTGCGTCAGGACAAGCCCCTGACCCCGGCGCAGAGGGGAACTGCCGTCCATCAGGCCATGCAGTATCTCGACTTTTCCCGCGTGTCGGATCTGGAGCAGATTCAGGCCGAGCTGGATCGTATGGTATCCGAGGCGTTTCTGACCCCGGCTCAGGCGTGCGCGGTCGATCCTCAGAAGCTTCTGCGCGTCTTCCAGGGTCCGCTCGGAGATCGGATTCGGCAGGCCGAGCGGGTGCTGCGGGAGTTCAAGTTTTCCGTTCTGATCCCCGCCGAGCGCGTCAATCCTTCGGCCACTGGAGACCGCGTCCTGCTTCAGGGCGTGACGGACTGCTGCCTGTTCCAAAACGGAGCGTTGACCGTGGTAGATTTCAAAACCGACCGCATCCGCCCCGGCGGGGAGGCGGAGGCCGCCGCGCGCTACCGCGGGCAGCTCGACGCCTACGCCGAGGCCCTCGGGCGCATCTTTGAACTGCCCGTGACGGAAAAGCTGCTGTATTTCTTTGCCACCGATACGCTGTACGTTGTGCAGGACAATCCCACACGCTGAATTCTCCGAATCGGCAAGTGTGCTGGAAACCTGCGTGATGGTTTTTTGCACGTTCCTGTTTTATAATGCAGCCGTAAGCAAACACAGCAAATCATGTTTCGGAGGAGAATCATGGAACTTGGAAAGAAAATCAAACAGCTTCGCTGCCGCACCAGCCTGACGCAGGAACAGCTGGCAGAGCGTCTGGGAATCAGCGCCCAGTCTGTCTCGAAATGGGAGAACGCCGTGGTCATGCCGGACGTCACCCTGCTCCCGCTGATTGCGGAGACCTTTGGCGTCAGCATTGACGATCTGTTCGATCTCACCGTCGAGCAGCGCTTCAACCGCATTGAGAACCGTATGGATCTGGAGGAAGAATTCCCCGCGGACGTGTATCTGGAGTACGAGGAGCTTCTGAAGGCGCAGCTCCCCGAAACCCGGCACAAAAAACGGGCCACCGAGCTCTTAGCCAATCTTTACTGGCACAGAATGAACGCCTACGCCCTGAAGGTTCGCCGTTACGCAAAGGAGTCCATCCGCATGGAGCCGAACAAAAAGGGCTGCCAGTGGCTTCTCTGCGATGCGGAGGGGCATGCGGTCTGGGACTGGAACTTTGGAAACCATCTTGCCGCTATCGAATTCTACAGCGACCTGGTGAAGGAAAACCCCGAAAGCAGATCGGCCATGATGTACCTGATGGATAATCTGCTCGCGGATCATCGGGCGGACGAGGCGGAGCAGCTTTTGAACCGGTTCTGCGTCGTCAACGAGGACAGGGTCTTTATGAATCAGGTGTACCGCGCGCATATCGCTCTGGCACGGTTCGATGCGACAACGGCGGATGGAATCATCGAGGATCTGCTTGCGGCAAATCCGGACCACGACGGCGTGCAGTTCGAGGCGGCCCAGTACTACGCCAGAAAGTGCGAGTACGACAGGGCGATTGCGCACTATGAGAAATCCTTTGCCTGCGACCCCATGCGTCCGCGCTATTATGATCCTCTGGATGCCATCATGCAGATTTATAAGATCAAGGGCGACTACCGCAAGGCGTTGGAAACCTGTGACCGCATCCTTGACCTGCTCCAGAACGAATGGAGTATGACGGAGGAGGAGCTCGCGTTGAAGGAAGTCAGAGCAAAGCGTGCGGAGCTGCTCGCAAAAGTCTGATTCCTAACAATCAAGCAAAAAACCGCGCTTCGCACCCACTTGAAAGGTGCGAAGCGCGGCTTTTCTCAGCGCTGTCTGCTTTCCATAATCCGTTCGCCGGGGGCAAGCGCCAACTCATCGGGCGTGTCCACTTCGTCTGCGACGTGCTTGTACTCCAGATCCGTCATCGGCGTGACGTAATTGGGAACCTCCAGCGCGTTTCCGACTTGCGGGATTTCCGGGCTGCGTTTGCGATTTTTTTTCGACATTTTTCATCCCTCCGCCCATAGCTTGCCCGGAGAAGGCGGTTTCATGCGAAAAGAACGCGGAAAAACCGAGATTTTTTGAGAAAGGATTACTCCTTGTTGGCGGTGCTCCTTTTCCGCAGCGCGTCTGCAATCTCACAGACGACCGGATAGCATACGCCTGCAATCAGCCAGACGATCCACGTCAGGTTCCAGTCCCCGGAAAGGAAGCTCCATGCGAAATAGACTGCGGAAGCAAAGCTCCAGTAGGCGATTGACAACGCCTCGTTTCGCTTCGCAAAACGCTTGCGCATACGGTTGTAGTCGCCCGCCTCCAAAAGGATTTGGTACCCGCCCCAGAGGATCGAGGAATGCACGATCAGCAGAACGCCGCCGGCGGCCAGAGCGAACAGCAGGGCCAGGCTGATGATGTGCGGAATTTGACGCCACGGTTCAGAATCACCCTCTCCGAAGAGAATCAGCACCACGAACAGGGGAATCAAAGCAAGAACGCAAAGAACGATTCCGGTGGTCAACTGGGAATGAAATGTCTTGCGGAATTTCTCGCGCCGATCCCTGACCATGCCCTCCACGCCGTATTCCGTTTCGATCAGCTCTTCCTCCAGAGCCTCAAAGCGGCTGCCGCGCAGACCCGTGGTGACGAACAGGGCGACCGCGCCGCCGATCAGAAGGAACAGGAAGAGCAGGCCCAAACCGCCCGCCTGTGCTTCGGAGGGACGCCAGCCGTCGGTAAACAGACGGAGAATGAAGACCGTGAGCCCTGCAATCAGCAGCACCTCGCCGCCGATCATACCGCCGATGGAGCGAAGCCCCTTGTCACTCTGACGCATGGAAAAGGCAATCAGCGCAAGTCCACTGATGCACAAAACAAGCATTGCGGCGCCGGAAAGAGAGGAGGGAAGCAGAGGCGTTTCCGCTCCGGCAAACCACTGCTCCCGAATTCCGCCGAAGAGGAACAGCAGAACGGGGGAGAGAATGCACATCATCACGCCAAGCGAGATGCGGCGGGCGGAGATTGTGCGGTATTTCAAAAAGTCTTGCGCTTCTTCCATCGAAACCTGACGGAGCGAAACGTCCGGGTCAGGCCCGGCAATGCGCTCCCCGGGCAGCCGCTCCGGTTCCATCTCGTCTTTCAGTAAGTAGTCGGTGGTGACGCCAAAAAGCTCCGCAAGCTTGAGAATGCGGTTCATGTCCGGCATGGATTGGGCGCTCTCCCATTTGGAGATAGACTGGCGGCTGACCTCTAACTTCTCGGCCAAGTCCTCCTGCGACCAGCCGCTTTTCTTGCGTAAGTCCATGAGTTTGTCTGCTAAAATCATCGGGATGCTCCTTTCAGCGGCTGAGCCGCGTTGGTTTTGACGGTGCGATTATTGCATAAAAGCCGGTTGCACACCACCAATTTGCCTTGAAAATCCCGCAACCGGGGGTTGCAAAGACGCAAAACAGGCCGGAAACCCGGTTTTTTTCGGTTTCCGGCCTGTATTCCTGAATTATTTGCGAACGACAGTACCGCTCTCGCCGCGGACTGCCTTGCCTGCGTTCTCCAGAGAAGCGATGATTGCCTCGCCGCCGGTCCGGGCGAAGGAGATTGCAGCCTTGACCTTCGGAAGCATGGAGCCGGGAGCAAAATGGCCTTCGCCGCAGTAGCGCTCCGCCTCTTCCACCGTCATGCTGTCAAGAGAGGTCTGGTTGGGCTTGCCCCAGTTGATTGCCACGCGATCCACGGCAGTCAAGATCACCAGCGCGTCGGCGTGAACCAGCTCCGCCAGCTTCGCGGAGGCAAAGTCCTTGTCGATGACGGCGGGAGTACCGACCAGCTTGCCGTCCTTGCGAATGACGGGGATGCCGCCGCCGCCGACAGTGATGACGACGAAGCCCTGATCGACCAGTGCGTTGACCATGTTCTTCTCAATCACGTCTACGGGCTTGGGGGAGGGAACCACCTGCCGGTAACCGCGACCGGCGTCCTCGACCATGGTGTAGCCCTTCTCGGCCGCGATCCGCTCGGCGGTTTCCTTGTCGTAGAACGCGCCGATGGGCTTGGTGGGATTCTGGAAGGCCGGATCGTTCTCGTCCACCAGCACCTGCGTGACGATGGTTGCCACGT
>CACXHI010000029.1 GCA_902767395.1 Oscillospiraceae bacterium | reverse complement strand
CGACATAATTCGGTACATAGACCTCTTCAGGAACGGAGGAATCGGTCGCCCCGGAAGTGGTCTGGGAAGGATTCTCTCTCGAACCGGAGCTGCTCAGAATCAAGAAGAGAAACACAATCAGCACGACCACCGCGAGGGAAATCGCGGCAATCATCCAGATGCGACGGCGTTTCTCCTCCCGGTCCTGCCGCTCATACTCCCGTTCCAGTTCCTTCTTCCGGTTGACGGGGGATTGCGGTCTGGCGGGCTGAACCCGGTTTCCCGCGCCTGCCCCGGCAGCCGGGCCGGCCTTCGGCAAAAAGGTAAAGCGAATGGATGGATCCTTGCGGAATTCCTCCATATCCTTGAGCATATCGGTAATGGAGGCATACCGGATGTTCAGATCCGAGCACATGGCGTGCATGGTAATCTGCTCCAGTCCTGTCGGAATCTCGCTGTTGAGCAGGGATGGGGAAAGCGGCGTACCGTTGATATGCTGAATGGCAACCGAAACCGGGGTCTCCCCGTCATAGGGCGGACGACCGGTGAGCATCTCATACATGACCACGCCCAGCGAATAGATATCGGAACGGTGGTCCACGCGCGCCCCTCTGGCCTGCTCGGGGGAAATGTAATGAACCGAGCCCAGTGCCTCCTTGGTCAGGGTGTTGGAGGCCGAGGCGATCCGCGCAATGCCGAAATCAGCCACCTTGACGCTGCCATCCTTGAGAATCATCACGTTATGCGGCTTGATGTCCCGGTGAATGATATTCCGGCTATGGGCATGCTCAAGCGCCTTGGCTATCTGCATGGAGAAATGCAGCGTCTCGCGCCACGAGAGTGGACTGCGCTGATCCATATACTGCTTGAGCGTAATGCCGTCAATCAGCTCCATGACGATGTATTCCATTCCCTCATTGCGGGAAACGTCATAGACGCTGACAATATTCGGATGCGACATCATGGCGACCGCCTGCGACTCGCCGTGGAAGCGTCGGCGAAAATCGGCGTCGTTGAGATAGTCGTCCTTCAAAATCTTGACTGCCACCAGACGGTTGAGCCGGTGATCCATCGCCTTGTAGACCACGGCCATTCCGCCGACGCCGATGATCTCCAGAATCTCATAGCGCCCGTCCAGCAGCTTTCCGATATATTTTTCCATATTGATTCCCCCTCCCGCTTTAACAGACCACCAGAACAGCTGTCACGTTGTCCGGCGCGCCGCGGTCCTTGGCGATTCCAATCAGACGTTGGCAGCAGTCCTGCTTGTTCACCCCGTGGATGACCTCAAACAGAAGCTCCTGGTCCGCCAGATGGTTCGTCAGTCCGTCGCTGCAAAGCAGAATACAGTCTCCGGGACGAAGCACCGAGATATAGAGATCGCTCTCCACCGATTGTTCGGTCCCAACGGCCCGGGTGATATAGTTTTTTCCGGGATAGGTCTTGGCCTGCTCAGAGGTCAGCTCGCCGCGCTGCACCATGAGCTCGACCAGAGAATGGTCCAGCGTCACCCGCTGGATGCCCAGCCGGTTCATCAGATAACCCCGGCTGTCGCCTACGTTGGCAAAGTAGGCCTGCATATCGACCACCAGCACGGCAACCAGCGTGGTTCCCATCCCGCTCATATCGGGATTGAGCTGTGCGGTCTCATAGACGGAGGTGTTGGCGATGGTAATTGCGGTTCGCAGCAGATAGTCCGCCTGATCACGGGTCATTCCGGCGCGGTAGCCCTTGCGCACCTCCTTGGCAAAGACCTCCGCTGCCAGACGGCTGGCAACGTTGCCGGAACGGGCGCCGCCCATTCCGTCGCAGACCACGGCCAGAAGATCGTGGGTCCCCAGCTTTTGGAACAGGTAGTAATCCTGATTCTGCGTTCTGACAAGGCCGGGATCTGTCAGGCCCCAAACTTCCATTCGGCACTGCTCCTTTCTGATTGCGGTTTGGCAAACGCCCGTACGCCGGCCATGGCTCCGGGCCGGGACGCTCATGCGTTGCGCGCTGTATATTTGCGCCGCAGCTGCCCGCAGGAGGCGTCGATATCACTGCCCAGCGTTCGACGAATTGTGCAGGCTACGCCCTGCTCCTCCAGCAGCTTCTGGAAGCGCAGAACCGCGGCGCGCTCGCTGGGCTTCAACGGGCTTTCCTCCACATTGTTCAAGGGGATCAGATTCACATGGGCCGGAAGACCGCGCAGCTTTTTCAGCAGCAGCGCGGCCGCCTCCGGGCTGTCGTTCACGCCCCGGATCATGGCATACTCAAAGGAGATGCGGCGCCCCGTCTTTTCGTAATAGGTGCGGCAGGCAGCCAGCAACTCATCCACGCTCCAGCGGCGATTCACCGGCATGATCTTGCTTCTCGTCTCGTCGTCGGGCGCGTGAAGACTCACGGAGAGGGTGAGCTGCAGGCGACTTTCCGCCAGCTCCAGAATCCGCGGCACGATGCCGCAGGTGGAAAGGCTGATATGGCGCATTCCGATGTTCCGGCCCTCGCCGCTGTTAATCAGCTCCAGAAAGCGGGTGACGTTGTCGTAGTTGTCCAGGGGCTCGCCGATCCCCATCAGCACGATATTGGACACCGTGAGGCCGGAGT
>CACXHI010000028.1 GCA_902767395.1 Oscillospiraceae bacterium | reverse complement strand
TTTTTTGGCAAGATCGCCCGCGCAGGTGAGCGAGGAGGGGCCGGAACCCACCACAGCCACCTTATGGCCGTTGGAGGCGGGCTTTTGGGGCTGCGCCGCGCCGTGCTCGTTGTGCCAGTCGGCCGCGAAGCGCTCCAGACGGCCGATGCCGACGGGCTCAAACTTGATGCCGAGGGTACACTTGCTCTCGCACTGGCTTTCCTGCGGGCAGACGCGGCCGCAGACGGCGGGCAGGGCGGAGGACTGGGAGATGATCTGATAGGCGCCCTCGAAGTCACCGGTCTTCATCTTGCCGATGAAGTCGGGAATCGCAATGTTGACGGGGCAGCCCTCGACGCAGGGACGGTTCTTGCAGTTGAGGCAGCGGTTGGCCTCCTCGGTGGCGATTTCGGCGGTGTAGCCCAGCGCGACCTCGCTGAAATTATGTGCCCGGACCTCGGGGGCCTGCGTGGGCATTTCATGCTTCTTGGGATTCAGAGCCATGATTACTTCGCTCCTTTCAGCAGATTGCAGGTTTCATCGTAGGCATGGCGCTCGAAGTCGAAGTACATCCGGCCTCTGGACATTGCCTCGTCGAAATCGACCTCGTAGCCGTTGAAGTCGGGGCCGTCCACGCAGGCGAACCTGGTGACGCGCTTGCCGTCCTGAATCAGGGTCAGGCGGCAGCCGCCGCACATGCCGGTGCCGTCGATCATAATGGGGTTCATGGACACGGTGACGGGCACGCCGTAGGGCTTCGCCGTCAGGGTGACGAACTTCATCATAATCAGCGGGCCGATGGTGATGATCATGTCAAAGGTCTCCCCGGCGTCCAGCATTTCCTTGAGCGGGACGGTGACGTTGCCGTGACGGGCATAGGAGCCGTCGTCGGTCATCACGATCAGGCGGTTGGAGCAGGCCCGGAACTCGTCCTCCAGAATCAGAAGATCCTTGCTGCGGAAGCCGATGATGGAGGTCACCTCCGCGCCGAGGCGGTGGAACTCCTGCGCGACGGGCATTGCGATGGCGCAGCCCACACCGCCGCCAACGATGCAGACCTTTTTGATCCCGTCAGTGTGCGTGGCGACGCCAAGGGGGCCGACGAAGTCCTGAATGAACTCGCCCTCGTTCTTGGCGTTGAGAAGCTGCGTGGTCGCGCCGACGATCTGGAAGATGATCTTCACGGTACCTTCCTCCGCGTTGGAGCCAGCAACGGTCAGAGGAATGCGCTCTCCCTCCTCGTTGACGCGGAGGATGATGAACTGGCCGGGCTTCGCCTTGCGGGCGACCATCGGGGCCAGAATCTCCATCTGCGTCACGGTGGGATTCAGTTCTTTCTTGCGAACGATTTTGTACATGAAAACACGCTCCTTCGAGGCATACTTGAATTCCGCAAAAAAAGTGCCTTTTGTTATTATACATCATTTTCCCCCAAAATCAACCGGGAAATTGACAATTAAAAATTAAGAATTGAGAATTTCGTGGGCGCTTCACCGCCGCAGCAGGAGCAGGTTCCGATCCTCCAAAAAGGTGGACAGGCTGTAGAGCACCAGCACCTCGTCGATCTCGTGCTCGCGCACGTATTCCTGCACGGAGCCGCGGTAATAGCGCAGGTCGATCAGGTGCAGCTCCGAAAAGCGCAGGCAGAGGAAGGGGGCCAGACTGTCGGTATAGGAATCCCGCACCAGCAGCAGCCTCGGCCCCTCGGTCGGGGCCTGCAGCACGCTCAGCGGCTGGTTGCCGCCGAGGAAAAAGGCGTACTGGTTTTTCTTTTCCAGCCACGACGGGACGTACAGGCTGCCCGCCTGCTCGCCCTCCACGCCGCAGCGAACGCGGACGCCGGGATCGGGCACCAGCGTCGTAATCTCGTCGGGCCGCACCCACCACGCGCCGGAGCGCCAGCTGGCTGTGCCGCAGAAGGTGGTCGAAACCGTCTCGGGCGAAAGCTCCTCGGCCCGCAGCGGGGCGCGTCCCAGCGCCTTCAGCACCGCGTCGGCGGCGTAGCGCGCCCCGAGGCTCGTCCAGTGGTGGTCGGTGCGATAGTAGATCGGCTCATCCCGGTGCGCTTGCAGGGCGGCGGAGATGGGGACCGTTTCCCCGCCGAAGTCCCGCTCCAGCCGCGTGATCCACGCGGCCTCGTCCAGCGTCTGTGCTCCGGCAGGCAGACGGTCCGCCCAGACGGAGGCGGCGCTGGGAATCAGACCGAGGCGAACGGGCACGGGGCAGGCTGCGGCAAAGGCCCGGACGGCCTCTAAGTTTTTCTCCGCCTGCGCCTCGTCCGGCGCGTCCACGCGGCTGAGCAGGGTGTCCTGCGCCCCATAATAGACGCCGGCGCATTCCTGCTTGCCGCCGATGCGCTCATAGATGGCCCGGAGCTGCACCCATCGGTCGCGCAGCACCGTGTGATCCGAGATCCAGCTTTCCGCGTCCTGCATCCACCGGCCGGACAGCACGGCATCCGCAGAGAGCACAGGCGGGGCTTGCAGACTGCGGTTCTCCAGCTCGGAGAAGGCCCGGTGCGGCGGCAGCAGGGTCAAAAGCAGCATGGCCCCCAGAAAGAGACAGAACAGCACGGTGGTCAAAAGCGCCTGTTTTTTCATAGTCGCACCTCCTAAAACCGGAAATAGAGGAAGGGATTGTAGGTTCCCGCCACCAGCTCCGCCGTACACAGCAGCAGGCCGAGCGCCAGCAGAACCGGGCGCAGCCAAAGACGGCAGCGTGGGGGGAGCCGCCGGAAGCTCGCCGCCGCCAGCGGCGTTGTGCCGAGCATCCCGACGGTCAAAATGAGCAAATCTCCGCGCAGGGCGTAGCCCGTGGCCGCGCTCCAGAGCGGCGCGCCGCCGAAGCCGAACATCACGGAGAGGTAGGAGCGGAGCTGGCCGAAGTCCTCCAGCGCGAAGATGGCCCAGCCCACCATCACGATCACGGCCACGCAGAGCCGCCGCAGGAGCAGCGGAAGCCGGTCGAGCCGCTGGCCCAAAAGCCGCTTTTCAATCAGCAGCCAGAGGAAATAGTACAGACCCCAGAGCAGATAGTTCCAGCTCGCGCCGTGCCAAAGGCCCGTCGCGGCCCAGACCAGAAAGAGATTGCGAATCCACTTCCACGCGGCACAGCGGCTGCCGCCCAGCGGAATATAGAGGGAATCCCGGAACCAGGAGGAGAGGGAGATATGCCAGCGCCGCCAGAAATCGGTGACGGAGCGGGCGACGTAGGGATAGCGGAAGTTCTCCGGGAACTCGAAGCCCAGCATTCTGCCAAGGCCGATGGCCATGTCCGAATAGCCGGAAAAGTCAAAATAGATTTGCAGGGAGAAGGCCAGCACCCCCAGCCACGCCCCGGCCACGGTGGGCTGCGCGGCGGTCTTGCAGACCTCCCAGAGCTGGCCGAGGTCGTTGGCGATCAGGAGCTTTTTGGCAAGGCCGACGGTGAACCGCTCCACCCCGGCGGAGAACCGCTCCACGGAGTGGGTGCGGCGGTCGAGCTGATCGCCCAGCTCCTTGTATTTGATGATCGGTCCGGCGATGAGCTGGGGAAAGAGGGTGACGAAGGCGCCGAAGGTGATGAGGCTGCGCTGCGCCTTGGCGTCGCCCCGGTAGACGTCCACGGTGTAGCTCATGGTCTGGAAGGTATAGAAGGAAATGCCGATGGGAAGATGAATGCCCAGCACCGGAAGGAAGTCCAGCCCGAGCTCCTGCAGCGTCCCGGCGAAGAGATCCCAATACTTGAAAAAGAGCAGAATGCCCAGATTGAAAAGCATGGAGGAAGCAACGGCAAGCTTGGCCCGCCGCCGCTTCCCGGCGCGCAAAAACCGCTCCACCAGCAGGCCGTGGGTATAGTCCACCGCCGTAGACAGGAGCATAATCACCGTATAGACCCGCTCGCCCCAGAAATAGAACAGCAAGGAGACGATGAGCAGCACCCCGTTGCGCCATTTGCGGGGGGCCAGATGGTAGAGCAAGAGGGTGAGGGGCAGGAACACAAACAAAAACAGCGGCGTGGAAAAGACCATGGGAACCTCCAAAAAAGGGAATCAGACGTTAGACGGCGGCGCGCCGGAAAGGTTCCGGCGCGCCGCAAACAATTGGGCTCAATGCTGCTCGACCAGCTCGAGGAACATTTCCACGCGGGTCTTGAAGATTTCCAGACTGGAGCGCCAGAAATTCACGTCGCTCAGATCAATGCCCGCCATCTTCGCCACGTCCTCCACGGAGGCGACGGTGGTGGCGTTCAGCAGGGCGCGGTACTTGGGCAGGAAGGCCTCGCCCTCCTTGCGGTACTGGGCGTAGAGCCCGGCGGAGAACAGGCCGCCGAAGGCGTAGGGGAAGTTGTAGAAGCTCAGGCCGGAGGAATAGTAGTGGCTCTTGCAGACCCACATATAGGGATTCAGGGTGTCGAGATCCAGACCGTCGCCGTAGCCCCGCTTCTGGGCCTGCTTCATCATGGCGCAGAGCTCGTCCGCGAAGGCGAAGCCGGTCTCGGCCTTCTCGAACACCGCCGTCTCGAACCAGTAGCGGCTCATTATGTCGCACATGATCTGCGTGGTGTCCTGAAGCTGGCTCTCCAACAGGCCGAGCTTGACCTCGGGATCGGTCGCCTCGTCGAGGGCGGCGTTCATCACCACCGTCTCGTTGAAGGTCGAGGCCGTCTCCGCCACGGGCATGGTGTAATCCAGATTCAGGGGACGGTGGTTCTCGATCATCATGCCGTGGTAGGCGTGGCCCAGCTCATGGGCCAGCGTCACGATGTCGGAGAAGCTGCCGTCAAAGTTCGTCAGCACGCGGCTCTGCTTGACGTTGGGGAGGTTGGCGCAGAAGGCGCCGCCGACCTTTCCGGCATGGGGATAGAAGTCGATCCAAGCCTCGTCGAAGGCCCGCTCCATCATCTGCGCCATATCGGGGGCAAAGGGGCGGAAGTGGTCGATCAGGTACTTTTTGGCGTCCTCGACG
>CACXHI010000027.1 GCA_902767395.1 Oscillospiraceae bacterium | reverse complement strand
TGGCAAAGAGATTGACCAACTCCGAACGGAGATTCATCATATCGGCAATAATATCAATCAGATCGCCCGGAAATACAACGCCGGCTTTGGCACCTCGGAAGACGCAAGAACAGTGCAGTTTCTGATGGAAAAGGTTTATCAGCTCATGTATGAGATCGCCAAAGAATGAGAAGCAGAGGCCGCAATTGAGCCCCATCGAGCTGTCCAATGTCCACGAAATCCAATCTACCCTCGCATCTTGAATCTCAAGGATTTCCAAGGTATAATCATCTCGACAAATTGGAATGAGTAGCGGTATATTACAAATGGATATATGGGAACAGGAGCATGGAAATGAACATTGACACCACATTATATCACGGCAGGCCGGCAGAGCGGCGCACCGTGCAGGAAGACACGATCTATGACAAGCTGGAGGAGCTTGGCATCCCCTTTACCCGGGTGGATCACGACGCGGCCAACACCATGGAGGACTGCCTGCTGATCGAATCCCACCTCGGTGGGAAGATCTGCAAAAACCTGTTTCTCTGCAACAGGCAGGAGACAGCGTTCTATCTTCTGATGATGCCGGGCGAAAAACCCTTCAAAACCAAATACTTGTCCGGCCAGTTGGGCTGCTCCAGGCTGTCTTTCGCAAACGCCGGTCACATGGCGGAGCTACTGCATACGATACCAGGTTCGGTCTCCGCACTGGAACTGCTGTTCGATGCAGAGGGTCGTGTCCGGCTGGTGATCGACCGGGACCTGCTCCAGGACGAAACCATTAGCGGTCACCCCGGCTTTTCCACGTCCACGATCTGCATGAGCAGAGACGGTATGCTTCGGTATGTGGAAGCCGTCGGGCACAGCCCCACGATTGTGGATCTTCCGGTTGAACAATAACCATGGATCATCTACATTCTCAGCGCTTTTGACAGGAGGACTGAAAATGGAACTGAATTTCGAGCAGATCATGCAGCGGGAAGCCGCTCAAAAGAAGCAAATCTACCACGACCTGAACCAATCCGCGGTGCCGGGGCAGATCGTCATGGCCGGGTCATCCCTGATGGAGCAATTCCCCATCAATGAGCTCCTGATGAGCAGCGGCAGACATATAATTGTCTATAACCGGGGCTTGGGCGGTTTTACCACGGAGCAATACCTGGAGGCGCTGGACGTCTGCGTGCTGGAATTAAAGCCCCGCAAGGTCTTTATCAACATCGGCACCAATGACATCGGCGCCACAGAAGGCTGGCAGGAAGCCCTGATTGCGAACTATCGGGAGATCCTGTGCCGCATCCGGACGGAGCTGCCCGACTGCAAAATCATCGTGATGGCTTACTATCCAGTGGCAAACACAGACAGTCCGTTCTGCCCGCCCAATGCCGCAGAGCCGCGCACCCTGGACAAGGTCCTTTTGGCCAATCGCCTGGTGCGGGAACTGGCGGACGAACTGGAACTCCGTTACATCGAAGTCAACCATGCCATTGCTGACGAGAATGGGTACTTGAAGGCGGAATACGCAAAGGATCCGGTGCATATGTGGCCCTGTGCATATCGGGAGATCCTCAATGCGCTCATGCCGTATTTTGAGGATTGACCGGGCAGATAGAATATGACGCGATGGATCCTGTTATGAAAGAGGCCGAATCGGCACTTACTATCGGAATCAGGCAACGAAAAACGAATAGCGGCATATAATACGGTTTTCGGCTTTGGTAACGAGAAATTAGCGCGTTATGAAGAAATTAGGATCCAAAATCGTATCCTCCAAAGGCGGTTTCGGTCAAACATGTGGTCGTATGGAAAACGCTCCCGTGGCGGCAGATTAGCCGCTCCCCGGGAGCGTTATTCTAGTGTTCTTCGTGTATGTACCGCACGTCCAGTAGGTAGCTGAGCAGCCCTTCGATCTGTCCCCGCATACGCATATCGGGGACGGTGAGGTACTGGAAATAGCATTGGTCAATCAGATAATACTTTGCCGTTGCCATGGTATCAATATCCTTCCGCTCCGAGTCCTCGATCAAATACTTTTTCAGCCGTGCATTGGTTTCGGGGCCCATCAGATGGTTCGTGTAAAGACGCCGCCGGAGATTCTTCGTCCTGCCAACGTACAGGCAAGCGCCGTCCACCTTATCAAAGATGGCGTACACCACCGGAAGCCGGTCCTCCAGATCCGACGGCTTCAGCCCATCAAAATCGTACCGCTTGCTGTCCAGCAGCTCCTCGACGATCCTTTGCGCCTGCGCAAGACGATCCATGTATTCATCCATTGCTGACACCTCCAAGAGTTTTTGTGAGTGTAGCTCTCTTTTTCCGGAAAGTCAAGGCCGTTCTGGTTGTTTCTACGCTCATTTTCTGCGTCGCAGTAGACAAAGAAATAGGGCGGCTTACATATTTCCGGCAATTTTTATTTCTAGAAGAAAATCTGCCGAAATTCTGTTGACTTTCGGACTGACTCCGGCTATAATAACGGCAGAGTTAAAATCAGCCGCAAACTATGCATTTTCAGGTGGTGCTTTATGAAATACATCAGCCGACATATGGAAAACCGCATCCTAGAGCTGAG
>CACXHI010000026.1 GCA_902767395.1 Oscillospiraceae bacterium | reverse complement strand
TTTGAATACAGAATCTCTGCTTCACCCTGTGCGTTTACAACCTTGATGTAGCCAACGGCATAGACGTAGGCATCCACGTTTGTTCCAATTGCATAGGAATACTTGACTGTTCCGTTATCGTTGATGTAATTTGCAACATAGCACTTGACCTTGCCTGAGAGATTGTTCTTCAGAGCGCTTTCCACGTCTGAAACACCGTAATCCTGATTCTCAAGCAAATTGACTGTTGCATAACCCGCTCGCGTCGTGTCTGCGCCAACGAGCTTGTTCGTGGCATACAGCAGACCAATTTCCTGAACGGTGTATCCCTGCGGAACGCTGTGGGTGAAGTTGAATCCGATTGCATTCTTGCCGTTATAGGTCGTTTTTCCAGCTGTGAGGCTGAGAACAGCTTCCTCTGCAACCTCGTTCGCCTCGTCCACATAGACCGCCGTGATCTCGGTGTCTCTCAGAACGATAAAGCTGTAGCGTGCGGAGGTACTGACCCTCACGCCGTCAACCTCCCAATGAGAGAACTTCTTCCCTGCGACAGCCGCAGCCCGTACGGTTGCGGAAGTCGTTTCCTCGTGTTGGCTGGTTTTGATTTTTCCGTTGACGTAGGAAGTCACCGTGCAGTTTTTCGTAATTCTCCAGCGCGCGCTGACAGCACCTTCGTAGGCGCCGATTCCGTGAACCGTTGCCGTGTAAACGCCAGATTCCGTCTGAGTGTTTCCGGTCAGTGTGTAGTCCGTTCCTTCCACCAGAGTCAGACCGTCCAGTGTTACGGACGCTGTTACACTCTGCGGAGTTCCGTCATAAATCAGCTTGGTTTCCGACAGAACCACCACAGCTGCGGAAAGATCTGTCCGAGCCAGCCGCGCAATCGTTTCGGTCTCCACGTGGGCCGCGTCGTTTTCGCAGACTCTCTGCTGCAAGCCTTCTTCGTCGTAGGTGGGCTCTTTGACAACTGTCCATTCGCCCCACCGGTGGCCGAGCGCTTCGACGGCGTGATGCGTGCTCTCCAGAAGCTCCCCGCAGATTTCGCAGCGGATCACCTCGTCATAAGCGCCGTCCTCGGTGCAGGTGGCCTCGGTCACGTTTTCGCGGACCGCTTCGGCAGGGGAGTGGGCGAGCTTCTCCAGTACGACTGTTTTGAAATCTGTATAGGAATTGCCCGCAAAGCTCGCGGTTGCGGTGAATACCTGCGCGCCTGTCTCTGTGCAGGTTGCCGCCGTGGTTTCCACGTCAAGCGTGCAGGAGACAGTTTCCTGATGGGTATCGTCGTTGGCGCAGGTGAAGACCGCGTACACGGATTCGGTTCCGTTCCAACGGAATTCCGGCTCTCCCCACGCATGGCCAAGCGCCGCGACGGTGTGATGCGTGCTTTCCAGAAGCTCCCCGCAGATTTCGCAGCGGATTACCTCGTCATAAGCGCCGTCCTCGGTACAGGTGGCCTCGGTCACGTTTTCACGGACTGCTTCGGCAGGGGAGTGGGCGAGCTTTGCCAGCACAGAAGTGCGGGTGCTTGTGAAAACCTGAATTCCATCAACGGTATCAATGTGAGCGGTAGCGGTATATGTGGCGGAACCCTCTGCCGAGCAGGTGGCCTCCGTTTTGACCTGGCGGGTTACTTCCGCATTGTATTGGGCGGTATCTCCGTTTTTGTAGCTGACGTTGACAGTCGCGCTCGAGAGATCGTCTGACCAAACGAAGGTCGGTTCGCTTGACAGCGTCTTGGACAGATCGGTGCTTTGCGTGCCAAGCGCGTTGCATACGGCAGAGTAGAAGGTGGCGGAATACCGGGTGGCGGAGCTGATCGCATCCACGGAAAGGGTCTCTGCCTCCGTCGCCGTCTTACCGAGCAGCTTGTCCAGCGCGGCGGAAACCACAGAAGACCAGTTCGCGTTTGCGTTCACGTCCTGTGCGCTGAGCGAGGAAATCTTTCCGTCTTTCATGCCCACGGTGACGGTCAGCTGATATTTGTTGTTGTCCGCGCTGGCGGAGCCGGTCAGGAAGGTCTCGGGCGCGGGCACCGGAACCTGTCCGACAATTTCCAGCATTCCCTGAACCAGATTCATGGAGTACTCCTTCGACGTCGTCAACTCGGCGCCGGCCTCTGCGTTCTTTACGGCGCTGGTCTTTGCCGCCGCATTGACGGCCGCCTCGGTGGCCTCAATGTCAATGAATGCGGTGTAGCCGGTGTTTGCGAAAACCTTTTTGACGATTTTATCGTCTTTGTAATCGGTCAGCCAGATACCGAGAATCTTTCCGTCGTCTACGACCGCGTTCAGCGTCGCGGTATAGGTCTCCTTAACCCTTCCGCTCTTTACCTTCTGCCCCTTGACAGATGCCGTATAGACGTCGCTTCTTTTCAGCGCGATAATCAAAGAGTCCACCAGACTGATCGAGTATTTTGCGTTCTTGTCCCCGTTCAGGCCGATTTTGGTTGCGCCGGAAACGGCATCCAAGTCGGAAACGCTCTTGACGGCGGCCACGGTGGCGTCAATGCCGAGGAACTGCGAGTAATTGGCTGCAGAGAGACTTTCCTGCATTTTGTCGGAGGAGTAATCGGACAACCAGATGTTCTGGATCTTATCGTCCTTGATGCCAAGGTTGAGCGTAGCCGTGTACTTCAGCTCTCCCTCCTTGTAGCCGTAGAGTGGCGCGACCAAGACCTCATCGGACTCCGGGGACTCAACGTCGCCGGAGCTGGTGTTGCCGCTGTCCGGCGCTTTGTTCAGCGCGGAGATCATTGCATCTACCAGATTGATGGAGTACTTCTTGTTTTTGTCCGGCCTAGTACCCGTGGTTGCGGACGATACCGCATCGACAGCCTCTACGACCGTAACGCAGGCGTCGTTATTCAGAAACTTCTCGTAGCCCGAGGCATTAAACGCCGTAAGCATTTTGTCTTTGGAATAATTCGTAACGTACAATGAGGAAAATTTGCCGTTTTTGACGACCACGTTCAGGGTAGCAGTATAATCGCTCTTCGCCTCGCCTTTTTTGTAGCCCTGAAGCTTGGACGTGTACGTTCCGTCTGCCGCAATGTGATTGCCGGTCACAGCAAACGCCGAGATCGGCACAAGCGAGAAGACCAAAAGCAGACAAGTTACCAACGCCAGTACTTTTTTGATCATGTAGAATGATTCCTCCTTTGTTGTTTCATGAAAAGATTGAGCATCGATCAAAATGATATCGAGCCGCATTCAGAACGGCAGAACAGAACGCTGGGTTAGCTAAAGCTAACCTCTTGAGATAAAAAAAGCAGATACAGTTTTTCTTTTTTGAGGCGCTTCCTCCCCTCTAAAAGCCGCGGAATGGGAACTTCGTTATCAATATGATCCAAACGCACACTGCGTAGATGCTCTACGAATATAATTAGTTTCTGCTAACCGAAAAATGCGAAAAACCCCACAAATACTAAACCTAAAAAGAATTGTAGCATGGACACCCCGAAATGTCAAGAGAGGATTCAACTATTTTTGCGATGCTACGATCCGTTTTGCAAAGAACCGTCTTTTGCGCTTTCCGGCTTGCATCGAATGGGATCATGTTCCGTGTCAGGGGAGAATAGGATATGCCGAGACTGCTGCGCACGGCGCAAAGGAGAGTTTCTCTTTTGAAATCGCGTGCTGCTGCTTAGCTTGAAATCAGATGGATGACGGAGGGAACAAGGATGAAAACACCTGTTTTTCGCGGTACCTGTACGGCATTGGTAACCCCCTTTTCTACGCAGGGGATTGACTTCTTGGCGCTGGATCGCTTGTTAGAGTTACAGCTCGAAGCGGGCGTCGAGGCGATTGTGGTCGGCGGAACCACGGGAGAGGCTGCAACGCTGGACGCTTCGGAGCTAATGTCTCTCATCGCCCACTGTGTACGATTCTGTAACGGAAAAACCGTTCTGATTGCCGGAACAGGCGGAAACGATACCAAGAGGGCGGCAGAGACGGCACGGTCGGCTGCCGCTCTGGGGGCGGACGCGCTGCTCTGCGTGACGCCTTACTATAACCGCTGTACACAGACGGGTCTGCTTGCCCATTATGAGACGCTCGCTGCGGCAACGGAGCTGCCGATCCTGCTCTACAACGTCCCTGCGCGCACGAACGTCCGAATCGAGGCGGAGACTTGCGCTGCGCTTGCCGAGCTGCCGACCGTGGCGGGGATCAAGGAGGCGGACCCTGACGTGGGAAGAGTCTTGCGTCTGCACGCATTGTGCGGAGAGGATTTTCCGATCTATTGCGGCTGCGACGACCGGATTCTGCCTTTTATGGCCTGCGGCGCCTTGGGGGCGGTGTCTGTCCTGTCCAACCTCCGCCCTGTCGCGGTGAAATCGCTCATCGACGCCGCCCTGCGCGGGGAGTATGCGAGGGCGCTCACCCTGCAGCGGGAACAGCAGCCTATGCTGGAAGCGCTGAACGCGGCGGTAAATCCCATCCCAATCAAAGCTGCTTTGACGCTGGCCGGGCTTGACTGCGGTCCCTGCCGTCTTCCGCTGACGCCTGCGTCCGCAGAGCTTTCCGAGCGTCTGCAGCAGCTTCTCTGACGGAAACGGAGAGATCGCAGCGGACGCTGAAAGCGGACTTGGAACGTGAGGATTGCCCTTGTGTGCCAAGAAAAGGCTTGTGTTTTTTGCATGATTGTGTTATACTGGTTCAAAGATTACAAAAAAACCAAACAGATACAATATTGGAGGTTATACGATTATGTGCGGCATTGTTGGATATTTGGGCAGCCGTCAGGCTTCGCCGATTTTGCTTGACGGTCTTTCCAAGCTTGAGTATCGCGGCTACGATTCCGCGGGCATCTGCGTCCTGTCCGATGGCGTGCTGAAGATTGCGAAGTCCAAAGGCCGTCTTGCCAATCTCTATGGCATGATCGACGGCGGCAGGGCAATTTCCGGAACGTATGGCATTGGCCATACCCGCTGGGCAACGCACGGAGCGCCCTCTGACATTAACAGCCACCCGCATATTGCTGACGCCGGTAAAATTGCGGTGGTTCACAACGGCATCATTGAGAACTATATCAAGCTCAAGGAAGAACTCATGCAGAAGGGCAAGCACTTCCGATCCGAGACCGATACG
>CACXHI010000025.1 GCA_902767395.1 Oscillospiraceae bacterium | reverse complement strand
TTGCTTTCTAAAATGCCTCTCTGCGGTTCAAACCTTTGCCGTTCCTCTGTTCATCTGCGGAAACTCAAGTCGATTCTTGGCCCTTTCCGGTTCAATAATGCCATAGAACGCAAGGAGTTGAACGCGCTGCTCCCCGATCCGCAGCGTTGCGGTCGGGCTGTGCTTTCCGACCTTTTTGGGCTCCTTCAAATACTTAATAATACGTTTTCCCCACGCCACCGGAAGAAGCGCCGGATGCTTGGAAAGGAACGGATAATGCCCAGCCATCGTACTTGCGGGAGGAAACAGCACTTTTTTGAGTTGCCCGCCGTCCCGTTTTCCGGATCTGTGATCCGAAACTGCACCAAGCGTGATATTTGCGCTGTGCAGACGATCGATCTGCGCCCCATGCAGCCCGGAGGCCATGATATCTCGAAGCAGGGGCTCCACCTCAATCTCGATTTCCCGGAACGGTTCCGGAATCGGAATGCCGAGATACGTCTCTCCGATCCGATACACCGCAGTGCTGAACTGTCCGCAGTTTCTCTCCTCGCAGGCACAGAGAACCGCAGCAAAATCAATCTGCTCCTGATATGCTCTGGAAAACAGGCAGATATCCGCCACGATCCGTGCTCCGAACCCGCTGTGAAGGAAATGCTTAAAGGCATGGAGAATCAGAAACAGCAAATGATCTGCCGGCGCGAGCGTGCCCATTTCCACATCCTGAATGCGAACCGTGGTTCTGCGCGCATACGCGCCGTCAAACTCCCGCTGAAAGCCCTCAAATACGGGAGAATTTGGATCAAACAACTGCTTATGGAGCTCAATATACAGCGGGGAATTGGGCTTATGGTAGGAAATCTCCCACGCCTTCTGCGGATCGACGTCGGGGTCGTCAGGCTGAAGCCCGTACTCCAACAGCGCCGCATGATAGGCCTGAGCAAGTTCCTCCGGAATCAGCAGGTCGTCATCCACCGAAGGCCGAAGCAGGGGCTTCGGATAGAGGCTTCGGCAAACAGGCCCCTTCATGGACAGTGGTTCCAGTCCCTTTTCGTGGAGCAGTAAAACCAGATTCAGGAATTCATTCTCCTGAAGGACCTGCCGTTCCACCTGCGCCAGCGCGCGCGCCTTCCAATTCGCTTGATCGCCGTCGCCGGATTCCTTTCTCCGTTTTTCCTCAGCACGAAGGAAGCTTGCACAGGAAGGGAGCGAACAGGCGCAATCCAGAATCAGAGGCAACAAATGGTGCGCAGCGCTCAGGCGCAGAACCGCCTCCCACTCGTCCGCAGACAGACCGGGATCCTGTGGCTTATCCTGCGCAATCGCGGCGCGAAGCAACGCCCAAAATGTCGATTCAATCTGATTCATAGACTCTCCCCTGTTCCAAACAGATTCGTTTCTTAGTTGAAGTTGATAACGCCGTCGAACTTCGCAGCGGCCAGAGAAGCGCCGCCGATCAGGCCGCCGTCAATCTCAGGCTGGGCCATGAGATCGTGGGCGTTGTTGGCGTTCATCGAACCGCCGTAGAGAATACGGACACGGTCGGCCGCATCGCCGCAGACCTCACGAATCGCGCCGCGAATCGCACCAATCGTGGCGTTAGCATCCTCTGGCGTCGCCGTCAGGCCGGTACCGATGGCCCAGACGGGCTCATAGGCGATCACCACGTCGTCGATCTTTTCACCGACGCCGAGCAGGGCAACCTTGGTCTGCATACAGACAATCTCGTTGGTAATCCCCTGCTGTTTCTGCTCCAGACTCTCACCCACGCAAATGATCGGCTTCAGACCGGCCTCCAGCGCCTTCAGCGTCCGCTGGTTCACCGTCACGTCCGTCTCACCGAAATACTGACGGCGCTCAGAGTGGCCGATGATCACGTATTCGACGCCCAGCTCCTTCAGAGAGGCGGCGTTGCACTCGCCGGTGAAGGCGCCGTTCTCGGCAAAATGGACATTCTGCGCGCCAAGATGGATCTGGCTGCCCTGCAGGGCCTCCGCAGCCGCCGCCAGAGAGACGGTCATGGGGCACACAACGACCTCGGCGCCGGTCCGATTTTCAAGCTTCTTCAGCGCCTCGATCAGCGTCTTGGTTTCGGACGGCGTCTTGTTCATTTTCCAGTTACCGGCAATCATAGGGGTTCTCATTCCGTAATTCTCCTTTGCAAGTTGTTAATAGATTTTGTAAAACGTGCAAGGGCGGCGGATTGCTCCGCTGGCCCAATATCACTTACAGCCTTCGATAATCGCTTTGCCGGAGGAGGCCCCCAGCCGGGAGGCACCAGCCTCAAGCATTGCAACAGCGTCCTCATAGGTTCGCACCCCGCCGGACGCCTTGACGCCCATTTCCGGCCCGACGGTCCGGCGCATGAGCCGAACGTCCTCGACCGTCGCGCCGCCCGTAGAAAACCCGGTGGAGGTTTTGACGAAGTCGGCCCCGACGCGCTTGGCCGCCTGACAGGCCAGCACCTTTTCCTCGTCTGTCAGCAGGCAGGTTTCCAAGATGACCTTCACCTTTGCCGCCCCGTCTACGGCGTTGACGACCGCGGCGATATCCCGCTCAACCAGAGCCCAATCGCCGGATTTGGCTGCGCCGACGTTCAGCACCATATCTACCTCGCGTGCGCCGTTTGCGACGGCCTCGGCCGCCTCAAAGACCTTGACGTTCGGCGTCGTTGCGCCGAGGGGGAAGCCGACGACGCAGCAGGGCGTCACGTCCGACCCGGCAAGCGCCTGCGCGACGAGCTTGACATAGCTCGGATTGACACAAACAGAGGCGGTTTTCATGGTCTTCGCCTCCTCGCAGAGAGCCAAAATCTCCCTCCGGCTGGCCTGTGGCTTGAGATTGGTGTGGTCGATGTATTTCGCCATTGCTTCCGGCGTCAGGTGCATAAGAATCCTCCTCTGCGCTCCAAAAAGCGCATCCGCCCGGAATCGGGCAGGCAGTCAAAGCTCCGCCTTCAAGCGCTTTCTGCGTCGGTGGGTGTGCTTTTTCGGTTTTTTCGCGATTTCCTCGTCGAATTTCTCTGCCAGAGCGGAGCTGCTGTCATAGACCAGGCGGCAGACCTTCAAGCTGCCCTCGCGCTCACGCTCAAAGCGAATCCGCACGATATAGTCGCCATGCTCCGGACAGGTATTGCGGGAGAGGTATCGACGGCCCGGCTGGGTGTGCCAGCCCTGACAGGTCATCTCCTGCCCGCACACCGGGCAGAGGTTTTCCTTTCCGCCCATATCGCCCATTGCGGCGGACTTGTCCTCATATTCATGGTAGACCCGGCGACTGACGCAGCCGGGAACCTGCGCGCCGTGCAGACCGTCCTCATGCTCTCGCAGGGACCCCCGGTACTCCTCGATCCCCTTTTTCAGATCGAGCTTAGCGCAGATCTGTGCGGTGTGGAACGCGTCGCCCAGCGCGTCGTGGGCCTGACGGGTGGCCGGAATCTCCAGCATCTCCATCGCAGTGGCCAGCGCCTTCTGGTTGTTCCCGGACCCGGTCTGGGCGTTAAAAATCATCTGTGCGTTGTACCAGTGCTGAATCCAGACAGGATCGTAGCCGTTGAGCATCATGTTGCCTGAGAGCAGCGGAATATCGTCAAAGCCCCACGTCAAAAACACACAGTCCTCGCCGCACCAGTTATAAAACTCGTTGATTGCGTCGTCAAAGCTCAGCCCCTCTGTCTTCAGGCGGCTCTCCCGAATCCCGGTCAGCTTGGCGACGCGGCTGTTCAGCCGTCGGAAGAATCTGGGCTTGATCAAAACCTGAAACTCATCGGCAATGGTTTGATCCTCCAGCATCCGAACGGCGCCGATCTGAATGACCTCTCCGCTGATATGGATCGGCAACGGGCGCTGGGCCGCATAGGAACCGGGCCACGGCTGATTCCACTCCATATCCAGAATGATATATTCCACCGAAATCTCTCCTTTTATCTCGTCAAGGGGTATCATACCATAGATTCGGGTACAAAGCAAATACAATTTCGCTCCCGGCGGAAAAATCATCCTTTTCCACCGGGAGCGAACTGTTTGATTCATGCAGACTAAATCACATAACCGAAAATACAGACAAATTGCAGCACAGAACCCAAGATCACAAACAGATGAAAGACGGCGTGCATATAACGCTTGTGAACACCAATCCCATAGAGAATCGCGCCGACCGTATAGGCAATACCGCCGGCCACAAGCCAGATCAGTCCCGGTTTGGGAATGGCACGCAGCGCCACCGGCCCGGCAAACACGATGCACCAGCCGAGGCCGATATAGCAGATCATGGAGAGCACCCGGTATTTTCGCAGATCAATCGCCGTCAGCGTCACAGCCAAGGCGGTCATCGCTAGGATTACGCCAAGCAGCACCCACGCGGTAATCGGAGATTCCAGACGAATGGAGCAGAGCAGAATTGGCAGGTACGAACCGAAAATCAGAAAATAGATGGTACAGTGATCGAGCACCTGCATGACCTTCTTCGCCGTTTCCGGACGCAGACCGTGGTAGACGCTGGAGATCGTGTAAACACTGACCAGCGACAGCCCGTAAACGGAGCTGCCCACGATCGCCCAAGGGTCGGCATGAAGCGCGGCACGCACCACGCAGAGAATCATCATCACAACCGCGAAGCCGCCGCCCACAACGTGGGAGACACAATTGAACAGCTCCTCGCCCTTCGTATAATTCGGCAGCTTCCGCAGTGCCAGCGGTGTACGCCCTGTCATCTCAGCGTTCGCGCCCCACGAAGAACAGCGCCAGCGTCCCCGGACCGGAGTGGGAGCCGATCACAGGACCAACGTAGGTAATCAACTGTACCTTTGCCCCATAACGCTCCGCCAACTGCTTCTCCAACTGCTTCGCGTCGTCGATGCAGTCGCCGTGGGAGATGAAAACGATTCCGTTCTTTTGATCCACTGCAAGCTCACCGTATTTGTCCGCCAGCGCCTTGATGGAAGCCTTACGACCGCGCACCTTGAACATATTGATCAGATGACCGGGATCGTCCACATGCAGAACCGGCTTGATGTTCAGCACGCCGCCAACGAAGGCCGCCGCTGCGCTGACACGCCCGCCGCGCTTGAGATACACCAGATCGTCCACCGTGAACCAGTGGCAGATGTGCAG
>CACXHI010000024.1 GCA_902767395.1 Oscillospiraceae bacterium | reverse complement strand
GATCCAGATTCCGGCCCTTGAGCTGGGTTGCCGTCAGCTTGGAAGCCAGACGCTGGGACGCGGGATGGGGATAGCGATAGGACAGGCTCTCCGCCAGCGCCGCCTCGTCAAAGACCGCTGCCGGAAGGGGCGTCAGAGTTCCTGCTGAAGCCGCAGCGTGCTTGCCGTCGAGCGAATGCCATTCGATCCGCCACGGATGGTCGGAAACCGCCGTTCCCTCCGGCTTTCCTGCCACTGCGTGCAGGGCGCCCGCCTCGGTGCGCAACAGGGCAGTCAGCAAGATCCAGTCGCCCATGCAGCCCGCCTGCGCCGCTTCCAGACCTGCCGTCTCGGGCGTCAGGCAGAGGGCAAGGTTCTCCAGATGGGACTCCAGCTCCGCCGCGCAGTGGGTCATAATCAGCATATCCTTCGCGCGCGTCATGGCGACGTAGAGAATCCGCAACTCCTCGGAGATATTCTCCTCCTTGATCCGGCGGTTGATGGCGGCCTTCGCAATCGAATTGAACCGGGTGTGGGTCGGCGCGTCATAGACCGAGCAGCCCGCGCCAAGCTGACTGTGGAACTGAACGGTGGTTTTCAGATCCTCCAGATTGAACCGGCGTGAAAGCCCGCAGAGCAAAACCACTGGGAATTCCAGTCCCTTCGACTTGTGGATGCTCATGACCGTGACCGCGTTCGCCTGTGGACGCGCAAGCGACAGGCCGCCCTGCGCCCGCAGCTCGTCCACGTAGGACAAAAACTGGTGGAGGCTCTTGCGTCCGCCGTCGGAGAAGCTTGCCGCCATTTCATAGAAGGCCCGCAAATTCTCCCGTCGAGCGGGGCCGTTGTCCATCGCGCCGTAGACGGCCTCCAATGCCACGGCCTGTTGCAACCGCTCCAACAGAAGATGCAGCGGAAGGGACTGCGCCAGCTCGCGCAGCGCCTCCACGGTCTCCAACGCCCGCGTCAGCGCGGGGGGCGGCTGAGGCAAGCCGCGCAGTGCGTCAAAGAGATCCCCCGCGCCGCAGGCGTGTCTGGCGTCGGCAAGGACGGAGGCCGGGATGCCGAAGATCGGGCTGAGCATGGCCCCGGTGAGCGGGACGTCCTGATGGACGTTGTCCAGCACCTTCAGCAGACAGAGCAGCGCCTGTACCTCCGCGGCATCCAGAATGCTCTCCCCCGTGTCACTGACAGCGGGAATGCCCCGCTGCTGCAGCGCCTCCAAATAGAGCGCCGCTGTGTTTTTCGGAGAACGCAGGAGAATCACCACGTCCCCCGGCTCCGCCGGGCGCAGCCCGTCCTTTCCTCGAACCGGCGTCTTTTCTGCCAGCAGGGTGCGAATCCGCTCCGCCGCAAAGGCGGCCTCCGCCCGATTCTTTTCGGGCGTTTCGCCGTCCTCATCCTGCCGCCGGGTAGAAAGGCAGTGCAGCTCCACCTGCGTCTGGGGCAGAGGCTCCAGCGGTCTGCCGGGGCGGAGGGCTTCCTCCTCCCCGTAGGCAAGGCCGCCCACCCGCTCTGACATACAATGCGAGAACACCGCGTTCACGGCCTCCAAGATTGCCTCGCCGGAACGGAAGTTCTGCGACAGCAGAATTCTCTGACGCGCGGCAGGCTCCACGGTCTCCGCGTCGGGATATCTGCCGTATTTTTCAAGGAAAATACCGGGATCAGCCAGCCGGAAGCGATAGATCGACTGCTTGACGTCGCCCACCATAAAGCGGCCGGACGGCGGGGAAACCCTGTTCAGGATGGCTTCCTGCAGATCGCTGATATCCTGGTATTCGTCGACGAAAACGCAGTCGAGCCGCCCGCGCACCGAGGCGACGACGCCCGGATCGCTCAGCGCTTTCAGGCACGCGTGCTCCAGATCGTTGAAGGTCAGCACGGATTTTTCCTGCTTTCGCTCCTCGAATTTGTCCCGGTACAGCAGGGTCAGATCGTACAGCGCCCTTCGCGCCGGCGCGTCCTCTTTCAGGTCCTCCGGCCACAGCTGCGGGTCCGGAAGCGAGGCGGCCGCCTTGCACGCGCTCTTCACCGCCTTGTCGCGGATTTTTCTGATGCGCTCCGCCCGCTCCTTCAGGAGTTCGATCTGCGGATCCTCCCGGGGCGGCTTGAAACGGCCGACGTCCACCTTGAACGCCTCCGGCTTCAGCGCGACCAGTTCCTCATAG
>CACXHI010000023.1 GCA_902767395.1 Oscillospiraceae bacterium | reverse complement strand
GCTTCCATTTTGGCGCGAGGAACACGGCGGAGTTAAAAAGCCTGCTGCAAAAGAGCCTGCGGTTGATTGGCTGTTTTGCGCTGGTCATGTTGATTGCCGGGGAGCTGCTGGCGAAACCGCTTTCCGCTTTCTATGTTGGCTATGATCGGGAGCTGATGGAAATGACGGTTCGTGCCTTCCGTATTACCTCAATTTCTTTCTTTTTTGCCGCGTTTCCGATCTTTGGATCGTCCTTTTTTACCGCCCTCAACGATGGAAAAACCTCTGCGGCCATCTCGTTTCTTCGCCAATTCATCTTTCAAATCGGCGCGGTGCTGCTCCTCCCGCTGGCCTTCGGCCTCGACGGGATATGGCTTTCCAACGTGTTCGCGGAGCTGGCCGCAACGCTTGTGGCGATCCTGTTCTGGGTCGGAAAGCGCAAGCAATTTCAGTATTGATTCTGAACGACTGTTGTCTACCATCACGAACCGAAAAGAGAGAGGATCACGATGAAAAAAACTGATTGCTGTTATGAAAAGTACGTCCGGATTCTGGAGGAGGAGCTTCGTCCCGCAATGGGCTGTACGGAGCCGATTGCCATTGCCTACGCGGCCGCGAAGGCGCGTGCGGTGTTGGGCGCCATGCCGGAGCGTCTGCTGGTCGAGGTGAGCGGCAATATTATCAAGAACGTCAAGAGTGTTGTCGTCCCCCATACCGGCGGCCTGCGGGGCATTCCTGCTGCGGCTGCGGTTGGCGTGGTTGCCGGCGACTCGGATGCGGAGCTGGAGGTCATTTCCAACGTGACCGAGGAAGAAATCGAGGCAACCTCCGCGTATCTGAAAACAGTTCCGATCCAGATTCGCTGCTCCAACACGCCGCACATTTTTGATATTCAGATCACCGCCTTTTGCGGCGCGGATCAGGCGCTCGTCCGAATCGTGGACTATCATACGAATCTGGTTTGCATCCGCCGCAACAGCGAGGTTCTGCTGGAGAAGGAGTGCGTCACCAAGGAGGACGGCCTGACGGACCGCACCTGCCTCTCCATTGAGGGCATTGTGGACTTTGCCGAGTCCGTGGAGTTGGAGGATGTGCGTGCAGTGCTGGAGCGCCAAATTGCCTATAACATGGCGATTGCCGAGGAGGGACTTCGCGGAAATTACGGCGCGAACATCGGCAAGACGGTCCTGCGCGGCAGGGAATACGACCTCAATTATAAAATGCGCGCATGGGCTGCCGCTGCCAGCGACGCCCGCATGAACGGCTGTGAGCTGCCTGTCGTCATCAATTCCGGCAGCGGCAATCAGGGCATTACCACCTCCGTCCCGGTGATCGTCTTTGCCAGAGAGACCGGCAAGACCCATGAGGAGCTGCTGCGCGCGCTTTGCGTCTCCAATCTGGTGACGACCCACCTGAAAACCGGCATTGGTCGGCTCTCCGCCTACTGCGGTGCTGTCAGTGCGGGCGCAGGCTCCGGCGCGGGGATTGCCTTCCTCAAAGGCGGACGCTTTGAGATGATTGCGCACACGGTGGTCAATGCCGTTGCCGTCACCTCCGGAATTATCTGCGACGGGGCGAAGGCAAGCTGCGCCGCGAAGATCGCCGCCGCCGTGGACGCCGGCCTGCTCGGCCTCGCCATGTATGAGGACGGCAATCAGTTCTTCGGCGGCGATGGAATCGTCAAGAAGGGCGTGGAGAATACCATCGCCACCGTTGGCAAGCTGGCTCGTCTTGGCATGGAGCAGACCGACAAGGAGATCATCCAGCTGATGATGGAAAACTAACCGGAAGCCAAAATGAATCGAAACAAAAACGGCGCTGTCGCAAACCAAAGCCTGCGACAGCGTCGTTTTATTTCGATCCGGTTCCCGCAAACGGACGAAGCCAGTGAGAAATGGCTTCCATCATCTGCATCGGACGTTGGTCAAAATGGTGCGTTTCTCCGGGCAGAATCACCAAGCGGCAGTTGCGATACCGCCGGGCGGCAAGCTCCGAATCCCGCACCGGAACCACGTCGTCCGCCTCCCCGTGGAGCAGCAGCACCGGTCCGGGGAAGCGGTCGATCGCATCCTCCACGTGGATCGTCTGCGCCACGCGGAGGTAATCCCCGTCCAGCGTCAGGCCCTTGATGGTCGGAATGGACGCCGGAACCTTGGCGGGATCAAAGCGATTGCCCAGCAGGCTTCCCGCTCGGGCACAGCGGGGAATCATGAAGGCCGGTGCGCGCAGGATCAGCCCGTGAACGAGGTCGGGCGCCATGCCGCCGACCAAGGCCGCCGTCAGACCGCCCTGCGAGTGGCCGGAAAGCCATAGTTCCGTGACAAACGGCTGCGCCTGCGCCCAGCGCAGTACCGCAAGAGTGTTGGAAATCCACTTGTGGAGCGTGTGCGCTCGGAATGCACCGCCGCTTTCTCCGTGGCCGTAGAGATCGACGCGCAGCGTGGCAAAGCCGGCCTCCCGCATGGCCTTGCAGGCTGCAACGCCGTGCGGACGGTCCTTGGAGCTGGTGAAGCCGTGCAGATAGATCACCAGCGGACATTTCTCCGCCTCGGGCCGTTCCAGCACAGCGCACAGAGGAATCCCGTCGTCCATGATTGTGACAGCTTCCTGCGTCAGCGCCTGAAAGTCCTCCAGCAGATGATCGATCCCATCCTCCGAGAGAACACCCCGTTTCAAATCACGCGGCAGTCGTCCCGCCTCGTCGTCGGCAAAGTCCCGCCTCCAATCCTCGCCGATATAGTAGGCCTCCAGTTCCCTCAGCATCGCCCGAAGTTGTGCCATTTCGGCGGCGGAACGGCTCTCGCTGCGGAGCAGTGCTTCTGCCTGCTCCATGAGAGTTTCATAGTTTACGATTCTCTGAATCTGTTCGGAATTGGATTCCATAAGCGCCTCCATCGTGAACTGCGATTTGTGTCCAAGGACTGCCGTTGTCTTTTCGTCCGTGTCTCAACAGCTTTTCTGACAAAGGTCCCCTCGGGACGGAAATTCAGCGCCAGCCTGACATCCCTATTCTACCAGAAATCTCAGGATTTGCAAGACACAACTCGCACGTTCCTCTTCATATCGTCCCTTCCTGACACGTCATTTCTGAGCGCAGCGAAGAATCCGGTCCCCTCCGTTTCGTCATGCGGAAACCGTGGCGCACTGGATGTGCGCCGCTACCGGGTATAGGTGCGTATGGGCGGACGGGCAATGTGCGTCCCTGCTACCCCGTTTCCCTTAAAAGTTGATTTTTCCGTAGTGGCCGAACTCGAAGCGTCACGAAGTATGTCCACATCGACCAGAACGTTGCAGTCTTTGGCCGCATTCCGTAAACAGAGGCAGAGGCCGCTGCGGTCAGCGGCCTCTACGGATCAGCGGCTCCTACATCAAGTTTTAAGGGAAGCGGCGTACTGCGTCAAGCTTTTCAGGTTACACCGTACTACGGTGGTGGGCTGAGCTTTTCCCAGCAACACAAGGCCAAAGCTGCTTTTTTCCGTCAGGGACTTGCAAATTCCACCTGTTTTGGTATAATGGAACCAACCAACAAACAGACGGAAGGGAGGCACGCAAGATGGCGAGTATCCAAAACGTGGATCTGTTTTTGGCCTCTTCCATCAAGGAATTCGAGAACGAGCGGCGAGAGCTTGGGGCCTTTGTCAACGAGTTGTCCGGCCTGTATCGGGATCGGATGACCCTGCGCTGCGTTTTGAGCGACTACCAATCGACCGAGGCAATTCCCGGCGGCAAGCAGACCCTGTTCGACGAGCTGATTCGGCAGAGCCAGTTCTTCTATCTGCTGATCGGAAAGAAATTGGGCACGATCTCCCGCCATGAATATGAGGTTGCGTGGAAGTCGCGCTGCAAGCAGGGGAGTCCCCGCGTCTTTCCGTGGTTTTTGGAGCTGGGCGACGAGGAACGGGACGAAAGCGTGCGCGACTTCCTGCGCACCTACCGGGAGGACGAAGAAGGGCCGCAGTATTCCGCGACCTTCACCCACATTGACACGGTGAAGCTCAGCATCATGATGGCGCTCCAGCGCGGCGGCTGGGTGGACAGGATCGAAGCAAAGGACGGACAGATCTCCACGCAGGGAACCCCCCTGATTTCGACGGAGAACATCCCCGTCTTCACCAAGCATGAGGCCCTTGCTGCTCTGCGGCAGCGGGAGGAAGCTGTGAAGCGGCAGCTTGCCTGTCCCTCTATGTGTGAAGAGCGGGAGGAGCTTGCGGCATGGCAGCTTAAGCTGGACGTGGAGCTGGAGACCATCCGCACCGAGCAGCACCGTCTGGAGGGCGAGCTTCTGAACCTCCTTGCAGCCGTCAGTCGGCTGGGCACGGACGAAACCCCCGTCACGGCGCGGGGCAGGGAAGCGCGCCGCCTCGTCGAGGCCGGCGACGCCGAGGGTGCGCTGCGGCTTCTCCGGGCTGCGGACCGGGACGGAGAGGAAGCGCAGGCCGAGGCCCTGCTTGCGCCGGGAAAGGCGCGCGTCCGCGCCCTGCTGGATGAGGATCGGCTGCGGATTCACCTGCTCCGCGCCCAGCCTGCCAGCCCCGCAACCATTTTAGAGCTGCGCGAGGTGTTCGACCGGGCGGCGCGGCAGGCCGAGCGCGAGCAGGTGGAATGGGACCTTCTCTACGATTACGTGGACTTTATGGATTTTTGCCCAAATATAACGCACGGTGCTGCGAACCAACCCGCAACACCGTGCTACTTTTCGGTTTTTGTCATAATCGTTCTTTTCCTCTCCTTTCCGTTTGCTTATTATCCGTAGTACGGACTGCTGGTGCGGAAGAAGTTCTCGACGCAGTAGGTGTATCCGCCAATCCGGAGGATATAGACGGAGCAGGATTCCCACTTGTCCTTCAGCAGATTGTCCCGGTGACCGGAAGAATTCATGAACTGCTGATGAATCTGCTCCACAGTGACGTCCTGACTGGAGAAGGAGTAGCTGATGTTCTCGCCATAGGACCACGCAGTCGGCATGTTGAAGTCGGAGAATACCGTGTGGAACGCCGTGCCGTTCGGTCTTGTGTGGGAGAACGACTCAATCAGCTCGTAGGTTCTCCAAGCGGAGCCCTTGTAGTACGTCGTGTTGAGAGACAGCGGTGCGATCCCCTTGGCTGCTCTGGCGGCATTGATCAGGGACACCAGCTTCTTCTCTTCTTCCGTGAAGGAGTCGTGCGGGTTGTCAATGACAACGTTCTGATTCTCGGTGTACCCGCAAACCCGGCAAACACAGCGCTTCACACCGGTTTTGTTCGGACGCGGATAGGTGACGTACGTGGAGTTGAAATTGTGGGGCGCACGCGGAAGCTCCTCATACTTCTTTTCGGTGCAATAGTAGCAGGAGTATTCCTTGTAGCCGGCCGAGGTACAGGTCGGCGCCTTGGAGCCGGAACGATACCAGGAGTGCAGCAGCTCCTTTTCGACCTTGTAGCTGTCGCTGCATCTGGTGCACTGGTAACGGTCATAGCCCTTGGCTGTCGTTGTCGACGGCACAGACTCCACAAGCGCGTAGTCATGACCGAGCGCCTTCCCGCTGGTGAAGCTGTGCTTCTCCGGACAGGTGATGCAGTGGTAGTTCTGAACCTTGGGGCCGGTGCAGGTTGCGGGGGTCGTGGAATCGAGCTGATAGAGATGGATATCCGCGCTGGGACTCTTGGTTGTCAGACCGGAGAAGCACTTGTAGATGAAGCCCACGGCCTGCGCTCTGGTGCAGGAGGTGTTCGGCTGGAACTCCGTGGAGGTCACGCCGCCGGTGACACCGCCCAAGACCGCCCAGTAGACGGGCTTCTCATAGTACTTGCCGCTCTTCACGTCCGTGAAGCTGGAGCGATCCACGTCGACAGTTGACCCGCCGCTGGCTTTCCAAAGGAAAGAAACGATCTGCCCTCTGGTGCACTCTGCGTTCGGGCTGAACTCCGTGGCGGAGGTTCCGGAAGTGATCTGGTTGCTGTAGGCCCAAAGAACGGGCTGATAGTAGTACTTCTTCTTGCTGACGTCGGTGAACGGGTTTTCGACACCCTCCACACTGGGACTGCCTGCGGCCTTCCAGAGGAAGGTCACGATCTGCGCTCTCGTACAGGGAGCATTGGGGCTGAAAGTGGTTGCAGAGGTACCGGAAGCGATTCCGTTTTCCACTGCCCAGATGACCGCCTGATAATACCACTTTCCGGATTTTACGTCCTCAAATCTGGAATCGGCGCTCGCCGTTGCACGCATGCAAGTGACCAGCAGCACGACCGCCAGAAGCAGGACTACGAGCCTACGGGTCTCCTCATGTGTCTCTCCTCCTCTCCAAATTTACGCAGGAAGCAAACAAACGATGCTTCGACTTCTTCGTTGTTTTTAACAGATGTTTGTTTTTTCTTACGGTTAGATTCTAACACATTGCATGAAAAAAGTCAATGGTTTTTTTAAGCTTTTTTTAATAATTTCCGAGAAAGTTTGTATATTCTTCGCGTTTTTTTCAAAGAACAACTCATCTATGCCTTTTTTTGCGAAAAGAAGATCCGCGGTTGTTTTTTAATGAAAAGTGTGGTAAGATGGTAAGGATCGAACTCGTTTATCATTCTATTCCATGGAGGGATCATCTATGACGACACAGGAAGCTTGGAAAATCTACCGCGAAAGCATAGACAAGTTGAACGCGCTGGGCCATGCGATGGGCGTGCTGTCCTACGATGCCGCGACGGCGGCTCCCGCAGAGTCCGCCGAGGGCCGCGGCAAAACGCTTGCCTATCTGTCCGGCTGCTCCTATGAGATTCAGACCGACAAGGAGCTGATGGAGGCGGTCAACTGTCTGAACGAACGTAAGGACGAGCTCAACGCGCAGGATCGGCGGGAGATCGAGCTGTTTCTGCGTGGGAATGAGTACACCGCGTCCATTCCTCAGGAGGAGTACGTCGCCTACGTCGAGCTGCTGAACAAGGCCGACGCCGTTTGGCACAAGGCCAAGCAGGACAGCGATTTTGCGTCCTTCGCGCCGATTCTTAAGGAGATCTTTGCTTCCAATATCCGCTTCGCCAAATACTACAAGCCGGAGCAGGCGCCCTACGACACCCAACTCGGACGCTACGAGCGCGGCTTGACGATGGAAAAAACCGACGCGTTCTTTTGTGCGCTCAAGGAGCGAATTGTCCCCCTGCTGAAAAAGGTCATGTCCAAGCCGCAGGTGGACGACAGCTTCCTCTGGGGCAAGCACTATCCCACCGAGGCGCAGCGGAAGTTCTCGGACGATCTGATGGACGTGATTCGTCTGAACCGGGATCGTTGCGCCAT
>CACXHI010000022.1 GCA_902767395.1 Oscillospiraceae bacterium | reverse complement strand
TTCGGAGCCGAGTATGGAAAAAGAGAACAAGATCTCGCCGCTCTGACGAGACCTTGTTCTTTTTCATGGCTGTTTATTTACAGCCCCGAGAGAAACGCGTGAAAGGAATCTTTTGTGCGTTTCTCTTTTCTTACTGAGGTAGAAGCCGGAGCACACACCTAGGAGTTGCCCACAGGGGGCAGGGGCGATGAAAAAGTACCTCAACCAAGTGGACAGGGTGAAAGGTGAGCATGGGAACAAGCACATTGACCCGGAGCTCACGGGGTGCAACTAAACTCTGGACACCAAGGATTACGTGAAGTCCTTGCGCCGGTTGACAGCCAGAACAAAGGCCGTCGATCAGATCCTGCCCCCAAAACGCAAGCGCAGGATCGCGTGACTTGCTGCTTCATCGAGCTGCCTTGCCCGGACGCGATCCGGCAGCAGGGAAGATCCGATGGCTTCTTTGTGAAGATGTACCAGCAGCTCCAGAATTTTTTCGGCAAGGAGAACGGCCACGGTGGTTTCGTTCACAAGGATGAAATCCATGATTACTCCGATAAAATGACCGTCCGGGCTGCGCGGCGCACAGAACGCCACCTGACCGGGTAGTTGTGGATCCTATCGTTTCGTGATACAATCTGATCGTAAAGCACGACAGCCTTCCGATTGCAGCAGGGCAGTGCCGATCAGCCTTGAACGGCGGAGATCGCGCACCGGCTTTCCCGCTGCAGAAGGCAGAGCTGCCTTACGACGATTGTAGAAGGAGGTGACGTGCTATGACGTGGACCTGTAAAAACTGCGGTCAGCCGAACCTGATGGGCGACCGAATCTGCAGACACTGCGGCAAGGGGCTTCGTCCCGGAAAGTGCTTCAAGAAGATCCCTGTTTCTCGCATGATTCTCAAAAAATAAAAAAAGCCACAAGAGCCGATTCCGCGTATGAACCCATACACGGAATCGGCTCTTGTGTCGGCTGCCGTCACGTTTTGCCTTCGCTTACAGAAACAGCTTTCGCTCCACATACTCGCGCCAGGGGGGAATCAGGCCGCAGAGGATCAGAAACAGACCGATCAGCGAAAAGGCGCAGACGGGATAGAGCGACCAGAGGAACATCGTGGTGCCGAAGGTCAGAGACTCGAAGAACTCGATGAGCATGGCGGAGCAGCCGATGAGCACAAGGAGAATCCCGGTTTTGAGCAGACGCCGCCGCTTGCCGAAGCGGAACAGGGCAACGCTCGCCGTCGTGAGCGCGCCGACCAGCATCGTCACGGGAAAGGCAAAGCTCAAAAACCACGTGCCCTTGTTGTACAGGCAGATATAGAGCAGATAGCCGCAGATCAGGACAAACGCCAGCGGAACAAAGATCAGCGGCTCCCGCCGGTCAAACCAGAAGGGGAAGATGCCCGCAAAGTAGACCAGCGCACAGCCCAGCATCACATAGCCCGACCACGAGACCCGGTGCAGAACGGTCAGGCAGAAGATCAGCGCCGAGAGGCTGAGCGCCGCCAGCAGAGCGGTGAGAAAGGCCAGAATCGGATAGCGGCGGCTCTTGGGCGGGATGGGATACCGGTCGGAGAAGGTCGGCGTCGCCGCAGCCGTTCCCTCGGGGTTCCAAACCGGCGTCTGGCAGAGGGGGCAGTGTGCAGCCCCGTCCGTCAGCCGGACGCCGCATTTCACACAGTACATAACAGATTCCTCACTTTTCGTTCGATTCGATCAGCACCGGGACGCCCAGCTCCACAAGGCGGGAGAAGAACCGGCGCTCCAGCTCGGACTCGCGGATATTGCGGATCATATTGACGTAGGTTTTCCCGCCAAAGGTGGCAATGGAGCAGTTGTTCGGATAGCTCCGCTGCGTGCCGATGATAAACTCCATCCGCTCCACCCACGGCTCCATGGCCGCAGGCAGCCGGACGACGCCGAGATTGGAGACGTTGATGCAGCCCTTGGACTCCCCGCGATAGTTGTAGACCATGCGCATGATAAAGCTCTTAATGGGCAGGGGCACCGCCCGGATCAGGAACACCTGTTGGGGGGTGACGTTGGCTGCAATGCGTCCTGCCATCTGCTGGGCCGTTCCCTCGGCGGCAAGCTGGGCCGCCATGACCCTGCACAGCTCCTCCAGCGTGTAGTCGCCCATCCGGGGATCCACGCCGGGGTTCAGGGTCAGGACAAAGTTGCGCAGGGTCTTGCTGCCGTACAGCCGCCGGAGGTTGATCGGCACGGTGATTTTCACGGGCTTGCGCCGTCTGCGCGCCGGGCAGCGCTCCGCCTGATAGTTCAAAATGGCCTCCTCCATCACTGCCGCAAGAAACACCGTCACCGTGGCGCTGTGGCGGTGCGCCGCCTCCAGAAGCGCGTCGGTGGGAATGACGCCGGTGGTCAGGTGCAGGAAGTTCGGCTCGTAGGTTCCCCGCAGCCGCAGGGCGTCCGGCTCGCGGTCATTGAGGACGACGCCGTTCGTGTTGCGCACGAAGCTGTCCTCCAGTTCCTCGGCGCAGGGCTTCTTGCGCCAATCGAGAATCCCCTGCTCCGCCGGGATTTCGATCCCGTGCTTCAGACGCAGATAGCGGGCCGTGAGGGTTTTCAGATAGGTCATCCCGCCGGTTCCGTCGGTCAGGGAGTGGAAAAACTCCACTGCGATCCGGTTCTGGAAGTACATCACGCGCAGGCAGCAGGTTTTGAGCTCCTTCTCCTGCATCAAGGTCAGGGGAAAGGCGTAGTCCTCGCGCACCTCGGGAGGGTTGGACAGCTCCTCCAGATAGTACCAGAACGCGCCTGCCTTGAGCCGGACGTACATGGACGGGAACCGGGGCATCAGGTCCTTCACCGCCTGCTGGAGCATGGCCGGGTCCACCGGCTCGGTCAGCGTGGCCGAAACGCGGAACACGTTCACCCAGCGCCGCTGCCGAATGGCGGGGAAAATCAGGGCGGCATTGTCCAGCCGCATCCATCGTTTGCTCATATCAGCCTCTTTTCCTCCGCTCGTCAGTCGGCCCCGCCGTCGTGCCTCGAAAGATCGTCCTGCAGGTGGACGTTCAGATGCGGGTAGGTCATCTCCACCCCGGCGTCGCGGAAGGCCTCATAGACGTAGCGCCGCAATTCGAACCGGGTCTGGACGAAGCGCGCGGACGGAACCCAGAAATGGACGTGGTAACAGATCGCGGAGTCGTCAAAGCTCTGGAACTCCACGCAGAGGTCCTCGTCCCGCATGGGTTGGCAGCGGGCCACCGCCGCGCGCAGGGCCGCCTCCACCGTCGCCGGGTCGGAATCGTAGGAGGCGGAGAACTCCATATCCAGCCGCCGCTTGCCCAGCGCCGTAAAATTCTGGATCGTGGCGGTGGAAACCTTGGCGTTGGGGATCAGAACGGCGCGGTTGTCGATGGTGTGCAGCTTGGTATAGACCACGCCGATCTCGTCCACGGTTCCCTCCAAATCGTCCACGGACACATAGTCGCCCTGCTTGAAGGGCTTGGTGCCAATGACCATCATCCCGCCCGCTACGTTTGACAGGGCGTTTTGGACGGACAGAGACACCGCCAGAGAGACGACGCTGAGCAGGGCGACCAGCGAGGTAATATCAATCCCGACGTAGGCCGCAACGGTCAAAAGCAGGCAAAACCAGAGCACCACCCGCAGAATGGACTGCAGGAAGCGATGCAGGCTGTTGTCGAGCCTGGTGCGCCGCAGAAGCTTCCCGGTGACCGCCAGAATCAGCCGAATCAGAACAAAACCGGCGACAAAAATCGCCAGCGCATACAGAATGGTGTGCAGCGGGAGCGTTTCCAGCGTCGAACGGATGTTGGACAGCTCCTCCGCCGTGTCAGTGTTGTTCATGCAATCATCTCCACGTTGGTCTTGGCCTGTTATTCTACCACAAGGCGACGGAAAATGCAACCGCAACGGCGGGGAAAGTTGAAAACGGACCGTGACGGCAGGGAACTGTTACAATCCTCGGGAACCCCCTTTTCAAACGGGGAGAAATGATGTATAATAAGAAAAACTGTTTTGGAGGGGATTTCTATGCAATACGCATGGGAGGACGTTCAGACCTTTGTACAGGAGGAAGACGTCCGATTCATCCATCTGGTTTTCTGCGACGTATTCGGTCGGCAAAAAACCGTTGCGATCCTGCCCTCGGAGCTGGCCCGCGCGGTTTCCTACGGAATCGCAATCGACGCCTCCGCCATTTCCGGCTTCGGGGGCGCGGTGCATTCCGACCTGTTTTTGCACCCCATCTCGGACAGCCTCACGCTGCTTCCGTGGAGACCGGAGCAGGGGAAGCTGGTGGAGCTGCGCTGCTTTGTGACCTACCCGGACGGACGGCTGTTTGAAAACGACACCCGTTCGATTCTGTGCGACGCGGTTCAAAGAGCGGAGGAAGCCGGTCTCTGCTTTTCCTTTGGGCCGGAGCTGGAATTCTATTTGTTCTGTCTGGACGACCACGGCGAGCCCACCAAGCGCCCCTATGACAGAGCCTCCTATATGGATGCGGCTCCGGACGACAAGGGAGAGGGCATCCGACGGGAAATCTGCATGATGCTCCAGGCGCTGAATATCCAGCCGGAGGGCGCACACCATGAGGAGGGGCCCGGACAGAATGAGATCGACTTCCGGTATGCCGACGCCCTGACGGCTGCGGACAACGCCATGACCTTCCGCTATGTGGTCAAAACCGTGGCGGCGCGGAACGGGCTTTTTGCGGACTTTTCTCCGCATCCGCTGGAGCACGGCCCCGGCAGCGGCCTGCATATTAATATGTCGGTCAAGGCGGACACAGGAAGAGATCTGCTGCCGCACATGATTGCGGGCATTCTGGAGCACGTACCGGAAATCACCGTGTTTCTGAACCCCACGGAGGAATCCTACGCCCGTCTGGGCAGGGACAAGGCGCCGAAGTACGTCTCGTGGTCCAGTGAAAACCGTTCTCAGCTTGTGCGGGTTCCGGCCGCAGAGGGAGAGTTCCGCCGGGCGGAGCTGCGCTCGCCGGACCCCGGCGCGAATCCCTATCTTGCCTTCGCCCTGCTGATCCACGCCGCGATCGACGGGATCGAGCTGGGCCTGCCGCTGCCGCCCGCCGTGGACCTGAATCTCTTCACCGCGGACGAAGCCACGCTGGCGCAATACCGGCATCTGCCGGACAGCCGGTCGGAAGCGGCGCGTTTGGCGCGCAGCAGTGCGTTCGTCCGCAAGCATCTGCCGCAAATGCTGATCGACGCCTACTGCCTCTGACCGGAGGCCTTTGGAAGCCGACAGTCGCCTTTGCGGAAAGGAGGGATGGCGTGTGGTCTTTTCTCAGCAATGCAGCAGCGTCCTGATCGTTTCCGATTCAGTGCGCTTCAATCAAACAATCCGCAGTTTTCTTCCGGCGTCAAGCTATACGCCGATCCGAACGGTTTGTTCTGTGAGTGCGGCGAAACGCGCCGCTCTGGAGCGGGTCTATGATCTCGTAATTCTGAACGCGCCCTTGCCGGATGACTTCGGGACGGCCTTTGCCATTGCGCAGAGCGGGAACCGGCAGACTGTGGTTCTGATGCTGGTGCGCGCAGCCATTCAGGAGCAGATTCACAGTCAGGTGGTAGACCGCGGCGTTTTTACCCTGTCGAAGCCCACAACCCAGCAGGCGCTGGAAACGGCGCTGCAATGGATGAGCGCCGCAAGGGAGCGGCTGCGCAGGATCGAGGAGACGAATCAGAGCGTAGACCAGAAGATGCGGGAAATCCGACTTCTGAATCGGGCAAAGTGGCTTCTGATCGAACAGCGCGGCATGACGGAGCCGGAGGCCCATCATTATCTGGAGAAGCAGGCCATGGAGCGCTGCGTCAGTAAGCGCGTGATCGTAGAGGAAATCCTTGCGCAGACGCCTTTGGATGCGGAGGAAACAAGAAAGGACGTGTCGGAATGGACGCATTGATTGGCAGTCTTACCAAAAAGCTTTTTGCAATTTTGGTGAAGTGCTTTTCGCTTGTGGGCGCGGTTTTCTCCACCGGGGAGATGCTCCAGAAAATCGCGCCGAACAGCCCGTTGGCGTTCTCCCTGTCGTTTACGGGAGCGGTAATCGTGTTTGGTGTTTCTCTGGCCTTCTTCGTTGGACTGGAGCTGTATCGCCTCTTTTTCCAGCGCATTCCGATTCCCAATACCGCCAAATACGTTTCGGTTCAGTTCGGCAATCTTCTGCGCCGCAAAAACGGCACGCTTCTGGTCGGCATCAACAATACGCTGACCTATGACGAGGCGCAAATCGGGAAGGACAGCATCCATAGCCAGCTCATCCGGAAATACGGAATCAAGTGGATGCGGAACGTTTTTGAGGCGGAGAAGAAAAAGACTGGGCTGAAGGTCTATCCCGCCGGTTATGCCTTTTCCGCCGAGGCGCCGGACAGGAGAGCCTATCTGTTTGTGGTGATGTCCGAGCTGAAAAACCCGCAGGTTCCCACCACCGAGCTGGAGCAGGTGCGCAAGGTTGTGCAAGGCCTGTTTGCCTCCGACGACTTCCGCTGCAGAAATAACCGCCTTTACAGCCCGATTCTGGGAACCGGGAGCGCCGGACTGCAGAATTCGCAGAAGGACGTGGCGGAGCAAATCGCCTTTGAATTTGTGTGCGCTGACGCCGCGCACAGCGCCGCCGTGCATGAGCTGGTTCTGGTCTTCCGCTGGCGGAACCTGTCCAAGGTCGATCTGGCTGCGCTCCGGCGTTCGATCCAACAGATTGCGGAGCGCTGCCGTGTCTGCGGGCGGAAAAGCGGCGGGGGAAAGAATTGTGAAGAATTCCTTTAATTTTCAGGAAAGATATGTACAAATCCGGAGAAATCTGCTATAATCCACGATGGAGTCGAATTGAAAGGGGAGGTGACGTCCGTGACGGGCAGATCGGCTGTTGTGTTTCTGCTGGATGATACCTACCGCACCGGGAGCGACACACCGTTGATGCTGCACCGAATCTTGGGCGTGCCTCTGCTGCAATGGCTCGCGCACGCGCTGGAGCGCTCTGAGGTGCGCAGATTTTTTCTGGTCTGTGCGCCGTCGCTGCTTCCGGCCGCGCGGGCGTGCTTCCCGCCTGACGCGGAGCTCACTGCTGCCTCGGACGAGGGACCTGCCGACCTGCTCCACGTGTTTCTCTCCACTGCGGACGACAGTGAGCGGGACGTTCTGGTGATTACCGGGCCGGTGCTGTATACCCCGCTGGCCAAGCGCGCCGGAGCCGCGCCCGCCAATGCCTGCATGGTGGATCGGCTGGCCCTGATGGACGCGCTGGATGAAACTGCGCCGGTGGGGCACTTTCTCCGTCAGACCGGCGAGCCGGTCACGGGGGAGGACGGCTTCTTCTCCCTGAGCACACCGGAGGAGCTTCCCGGCGTGAGCCGCCTGCTGACGCAGGATCTGCTGGCGGGGCTGACGCGATCCGGCGTGGAGATCTGGGACCCGAACAACACCTACGTCACCCCCGGCGTCAAGGTGGGCGTCGGCACGGTGCTTCTGCCCGGTACGGTTCTGGAGGGCCGCACCACGGTGGGCCACGGTTGTACGGTCGGCCCCAACACCCGGATCATTGATTCCGAGCTCGGGAACCGCTGTGTGGCGGAGCAATCCCGGATCGAGGGCGCGAAGCTGGGTAGCGAGCTGCAAATCGGCCCCTTTGCCAACCTTCGCCCCGGCACGGTGATGGAAAACGGCGCGAAGGCCGGCGCCTTCGTGGAGCTCAAGAACGCCAGCCTCGGGCGGCAGGTCACGGTCTCCCACCTGAGCTATCTGGGCGATGCCTCCGTCGGCGCGCAGACGAACGTGGGCTGCGGCGTTGTCACCGCGAACTTCGACCGGGTGGAGAAGCACCGGACCGTGGTGGAGGAGAACGCATTTTTGGGCTGCAATACCACCCTTGTCGCTCCGGTGCGCGTGGGCAAGGGCGCGTACGTTGCCGCAGGCTCCGTCATCACCGAAGAGGTTCCGCCGCAGGCGCTGGCAATCAGCCGTGCCAGAGAGCAGATCAAGAAAGAATGGGCCTTGAAGAACAAACGGGCTGATTCATAGAAAACAAAAACCGCCAAAAAGAAAACGTGCAGACAAAGAGGAGAACAACATGTTAATGAATGGAAGACCCTTGAAAGTATTCAGCGGAAAGTCCAGCCATGGGCTGGCGGAGGATATCTGCCGGGAGCTTGGTGTTGCGCTCAGCGACAACACCCTCAGCAACTTTGCGGATGGGGAAATCTCCGTCAGGATGGAGCAGTCCGTCCGCGGCCACGATTGCTTCGTGGTGGAGTCCACCTGCAAGCCCGTCAACGACAATCTGATGGCGCTGCTGATCAACATCGACGCCCTGCGCCGCGCCTCCGCAGGTCGGATCACCGCCGTGATCCCCTACTATGGCTACGCCCGTCAGGATCGCAAGGCCAAGGGCCGCGACCCCATCACCTCGAAGCTGGTTGCCAATATGCTGGTCGCCGCCGGTGCGCAGCGCGTCCTGACCATGGATCTCCATGCCGCGCAGATTCAGGGCTTCTTTGACATTCCCGTGGATCATCTCTCCGGCACGCAGCTGTTTGTGGACTATTTCATGGAGAAGTTCGATCCCAAGGTTTGCGACCATGCCAACATCGTGGCGGTCTCGCCCGACGTGGGCTCCGTCGCGCGGACCAGAGAGTTTGCCAAGAAGGTGCAGATGAATCTTGCCATCGTGGATAAGCGGCGTCCGCGTCCGAACGAATCCGCTGTCGAGCACGTCATCGGCGACGTCACCGGTAAGACCTGCATCATGCTCGACGACATCGTGGATACCGCCGGTTCTCTCTGCCACGCGGCCGAGGCACTGATCAATAACGGCGCGAAGGAGGTCTATGCCTGCGCGACCCACGGCGTTCTGTCCAACAACGCGTGGAAGCGGGTCGAGGACAACGTGATCAAGGAGCTGGTCCTGCTCGACACCATTCCGCTGCCCGAGGACTATGCCGGCACCAAGATCAAGCAGCTCTCCGTTGCGCCGGTGTTTGCCAACGCGATTAAGCACATTCACGACGAGACCTCTATCTCCGACTTCATCTTCGGCGCCCGATAAGCCGTCCGGCTGCCGAATTCATGCACGCCCGGCAGACGCCTTCCGGCTTCTGCCGGGCGTGTTTAAGGAAAGTGAAGGACCATGTTTCTGAAAAAATCAAAGGTTGAATGGATCATTGTGGGGCTGGGAAATCCCGGGCGGGAGTATGAGAAAACCCGGCATAACGTGGGCTTCCGCACGGTGGATCTGCTGGCAAAGCAGGCCGGGGTCAAGATCGACCGGGCAAAATTCCGCAGCCTGAGCGCAGTCTGTACTCTGGCGGGCAAGCGGGTTTTGCTGCTGAAGCCGGAAACCTTTATGAACTGCTCCGGCGAGGCCGTCCAGCTTGCCGCCATGTTCTATCAGGTTCCCATTGCGCAGATTCTGGTGCTCTCGGACGATATCTCCCTTCCGGTTGGCCGCATCCGCGTCCGGCCCGAGGGCTCCGCAGGCGGGCACAACGGCCTGAAATCCGTCATTGCCCGGTTGGGCAGTCAGGAATTTCCCCGCGTCCGCATCGGCGTCGGCGCGAAGCCCCATCCCGACTACGATCTGGCGGACTGGGTGCTCTCGCGCTTCTCCGCCGAGGAGGAAAAGGCCCTTGCGCCGGCGGTGGAGCACGCCGCCGCCGCCGTGCTGGAGCTGCTCGAGCACGGCCCGGTGCAGGCCGCAAACCGGTTCAACGGCCTGTGATTCCACAGCGCGGAAACCGCCTTCCCTGACGTATCAGGGGAGGCGGTTTCCGCGCTGCGGATGCTTCAACGATATGCGGAGAAGAGGAAGACTGCCGCCTGTGCACGGGTGCAGGGCTGACCGACGCCAAAGGTGGTCTTGGTCATCCCGCTGGTGATTCCGTTCTCCACGGCCCACAGCACAGCGTCGAAATAGTAGGCGTTCTTCTTCACGTCAGAGAATGGACAGGTCGTTATGCGCGGCTTCGGCCTTCCTGCCGCCGCCCAGAGGAAGGTAACGGTCTGTTCCCGGGTGCAGCGCCGGCCCACGCCGAAGGCGTCCGGACGCACGCCGCCGGTAACGCCGTGCTCCAGCGCCCAGAGGATCGGGGCGTAGTAGTATTTGCCCGCCTTGACGTCGCGGAAGGGATTCTCCGTCCGGTTGGGAACGGACTTTCCCGCTGCGGCCCAGAGGAGGGTGACGAATTCCTCCCTTGTGCAGATTCGATTCGGGGAGAAATGGGCCGCGTCCGTGCCGCTGGTGATCTGCGGCTGATGGAAGTAGGCCCACTGCACCGCGTCGTAGTAATAGGCCCCGCGCTTCACGTCTGCGAAGGGAGGGGTTCTCCAGATGGCGTAGAGCACCGTTTCCGGACTGCGGAGCGGGAGGGAATCGCCCGGATAGTAGGCCTTGCCGCTGCCGTCCGCCGCCGTGTTCCAATAGAGGAACTCCGTACCCTGCGGAGCCTTGACCTTGCCGTTCCCCGTTGGCTGTCGCACAAGGGTGGAAGCTCCGACGCGGAGGATGGGAGAAACCGACGCCCATTCTCCGCTTTTTAGGCCGTTGTAATCGTAATACAGATAGGCGCCGTCCGCGCCGAAGCCGACGTCCAGAGCCTGCGTTCGTTTCGCCACGAAGTCGCGGCTGCGCCGGACTGCCGCCTGCCAGACTTCGGCTGCGGTTTCGCCGCTTTCAGCCTCGGTTTCTCCCCAACGCCGGAGGTTCATCGCCCCGCTGGCAGCCAGCGCCTGCACCAGCGCGTCCATGCGACGGTTCAGTGCCTGCGTGCATTCTGCCGTTTGCAGCGCGGCCCATTTTTCCTGCACAAGGGCGCGAAATGACCCGTGCCGACAGGCCGCCGCCAAAATGCTGGGGGTCCCGTTGGCTGCGATCTGATTTGCCCACCAAAGACCGGCTTCGTCCATGCGGACGTTCCAATGGCTGTAGGGACTGCCGAAGGCGTTGTCCATGTCCCACACCGGGCCGAATTGGATCAGCGCGTCCCCGGCGGGCTTGAAGGCAAAGAAGCTCGAAAGTCCCGCGTCGAAGTTCATGGACAGCTCTTGCAGCAGATAGACGCCTGCCAGCGAGTCCACGTCAAAGTATTCGCTGAAATGGCGGCCGGCGGAATTGTACCCGGTGGGGGCGTTCAGCGCCTCCATGCCGGCGTCCATCCAATCGGCAATGTAGTGGACCTCCGCCCGCGAAGCATATTCCGGCGATTTGAGCACCACCGGCTGTCCGCCGGAGGTGACAAAGCCGCACAGCTCCTGATTGTATCGGTCCCGATACTCAAACTCCAGCAGATACCCGCCGGTGACGTCCTCGGGCTCCTGCGGAAGCTCGATCCATTTGCGCGAGCCACGAACGCTGCCGCTCTGAACCGTGTTTCCGCTGCCGGTTCCGCCGCGCGGCAGGGCTTCGATCTCCACATTGGGATTTGCCGCTTCGTTCGCCTTGTCCAGATCGGCCAGATCCACCCGGTTCTCTGCAATCTCCACGCTCTCGCATACCGTGTAGTTGCCCAGATAGTCGCCGTTGACGTAGAGGTCCACGTGACGGTAGTTTCCGGTAAACGGCAGGCCGAGGGCCGTCGCGTATTCCCATGCGTAGGCGTTGTGGAGCAGGGAGGGATCAATGTAGTTCGCCAAAAGCGTCCATTTTTTCGCCTTGGGCATCCCAAGCAGGGCGGTTTTCTTGGAGAATTTGACGTTATAGGGCTTCTTCGGGTATTCCCATGTGGAATTGCCGCGCCCCTTGATCTGCTTCAGCGTGTCGTCCAGCGTCAGAACACCGTCCTCGTAGACGCGAATCTCTCCCGGCTCCTTATGCGATTTGTCCGCGTGAATCGCATCGAGACTGCCGGACTCCGTGCGCAGGAAGACCGCGGGCAGAGCGTCCGAGCTGAAAACGGTGAGTGGCACCGTCTCGTCCCCGCAGGTCAGAAGGTGGGTTCCGTCGGTGAACGCGGCGGCGCTCTGCCCGCTGACGATGGGCTCGGCGTCCAGCGTGACCGGCATCTCCGCCTCGAAATAGAGCGTGGCCCTGCTTCGGTCTTCCATGGCGGGCAGGTAGAGTACGAAGCCCTCGTCCGAGACGCGGCAGACAATCGTTTCCGGCGCGGCCTCCTCGCCGCCGTAGGGGTTCACCTTCAGGCAAAATCCGGCGTCCGTCGGCGCAGCCGCGTGTACGCCCAAGGCGGCAGTCCCGATCCAGAAAAAGAAAAAGAGCAAAGAAAAGAGCTTTCTCATGCAAACCCCTCCTCATCGCGCAAGAAGCACAGGTATGGTCGCTTCATTCTACCATAAGCGCCCGAAAAATGCAAGCAAGATGCGCAAACCCCGGCGGCAACTTGACGCGGAGGACGGGTTGTGGTATGATGGAGCCATCTTTGAGATGAAAGGAGCCCCTATGGATCTACTGCTCTCTGCTTTACATGAATTAACAGAATACGAAACCATTCGCAAGACCCTGCGGCGCGGGCAGTGCGTGGGAGTCTCCGGGTCCGCCCAGATCAACCGCTCCCACCTGATTGCCGGCCTCTGCCGGGATCTGGACGCGCCCTTTCTGGTGCTGTGTCAGGATGAGCTGGCCTGCCGCCGGACGCAGGAGGAGCTGGCGGCGTTTTTAGGGACCTCCTTTCCCATTTTGCCGTCGCGGGAGCTGACCTTTTACGATACCTCCGCCGCCTCACGCCAGTGGGAGCAGAAGCGCCTGCGGCTGCTCTACCGTATGGCAACCGGCCGGGAGCGGTTGGTGATTGCCTCCTTCGAGGCGCTGTCGCTGCGCACCCTGCCGCGCGGAACGCTGTTGGCTGCGGCGATTGATCTGCGCCCCGGCGGCCTCTACGACTTGCAGGCTCTTGCCGCCCGGCTGGTGCAGGGCGGCTATACGCGCTGTCAGATGGTCGAGGGCGTGGGGCAGTTTTCGATTCGCGGCGGAATTCTGGACGTCTACAGCCCCGCGATGGAGAATCCGCTTCGCGTGGAATTCTTTGGCGATGAGATCGACACGATGGGACTGTTTGACCCCCTGACCCAGCGCCGGATCGAGAACGTCGAGCAGGCGGTGATCCTGCCCGTGGCGGAGGCGCTGCCGATGCTCCACCCCGGCGGATTGGACGGCCTCTGCGCCGCGCTGGAAAAGTTGATTGCCCGGCAGAAGCGGCGCAAGACGCCCCATGCGGCCCTGCTCAAAACGTTGGAGACGGATTTGGAGACCCTGCGCGCCCGCCGCTTTTTTGGGGCGAGCGACCGCTATCTGAGCCTGATCTACCCGGAGTTCTGCTGCGCGGCGGACTATCTGCCCGAAAACTGCGTGGCGGTCTTCTGCGACCACGGCAATCTGCACCGGGCTGCCGCAGGCTGGGAGGAGGATCTGGGAATGCAGTTGGATTCCCTGCTTCAGGGCGGCGTTCTCGCGGGAGAGCTCTGTGATTTCAGCCGCGACTGGGACGGTCTCTGCGCCGACCTTCGAGGCAGACCGGTGCTCTATCTGGATGCGTTTCTCTCCGCGGCCTATCCCGCTGAGCTCCAGCCTGCCGCGCTGGTGGACGTCGTTGCCAAGCAGCTTCCCTCCTACGGCGGAAATCTGGACGTGGCTGTGACCGATCTCCGGCACTACCAGAAAAACGGGTATCGCACCCTCGTCCTCTGCGGCAACCGCCGCCGGGGGGAGATTCTGGAGACCTACCTGCGGGACAAGGACGTTGCGGTGACGATGGTTTTCCCGGCGGAGAAGCTGCCCGCGCCCGGCGGCGTATTTCTGACCGACGGCTCCCTGCCGAACGGCATGGAATATCCGACCGTCAAGCTGGCGGTTCTCACCGAGGGCCAGCTTTTGACCAAGGCAGTCCGCAAGCCCCGCGCCAAGGCCAAAACCACCAACCGTCAGAAGCTGAACTCCTTCACCGATCTGACCCCGGGCGATCTGGTCGTCCATGAGTATCACGGCATCGGACGCTACGTGTGCATGGAGCAGATGAAGGTGGACGGCGCGGTGAAGGATTATGTGAAAATTGCCTATCAGGGGACGGACGTGCTCTATGTGCCCGCGACCCAGATGGACTTGATCTATAAATACATCGGCGCGGCGCAGGACAGCCCGGTGAAGCTGAACAAGCTGGGCGGCGATGCGTGGGAGAAGACCAAGAAGCGCGCCAAGGCCGCCGTCAAGGATCTGGCGGACGGACTGATCAAGCTCTACGCCGAGCGAAAGCGGCGCATGGGCTTTGCCTTTGCCGCCGATACCCCGTGGCAGCGGGAGTTTGAGGACAATTTCCCCTATGTGGAGACCGACGATCAGCTCCGCTGCGTGGCGGAGATCAAGGGCGATATGGAGGCGCCGGCCCCGATGGATCGGCTGCTCTGCGGTGACGTGGGCTTCGGAAAGACCGAAGTGGCCCTTCGCGCCGCGATGAAGGCCATGATGGATTCCAAGCAGGTCGCCATTCTGGTACCGACCACCGTTCTGGCGCAGCAGCACTACGTCACGGCGGTGCGTCGTTTTGAGGGCTTCCCGGTCAACGTCGAGGTGCTCTCCCGCTTCCGCTCCCCGGCGCAGCAAAAACGGGCGCTGGCTGGCCTGCGAGCGGGCAGCGTGGATCTGATCGTGGGAACCCACAAGCTGCTGCAAAAGGACGTGGTGTTCAAGGACCTCGGCCTTTTGATCGTGGACGAGGAACAGCGCTTCGGCGTCACCCACAAGGAGCGGCTGAAGGAGCTGTCCAAGGGCGTGGACGTGCTGACCCTCTCCGCCACGCCCATTCCCCGCACGCTGAACATGGCCCTTTCCGGCATTCGGGATATGTCCACGATTGAGGAGCCGCCAATGGATCGGTATCCCGTCCAGACCTTCGTGCTCGAGCACAACGAGCCGGTTCTGGACGACGCCATTCGGCGCGAGCTGGGCAGAGGCGGGCAGGTCTACTATCTCCATAACCGTGTGGAGTCGATTGCCCAGTGCGCCTCCCGGCTCTCGGCGCGGCATCCGGGCGCGGAGGTTGCCGTCGCCCACGGCAAGATGAACGAGGAGCAGCTTGGCGACGTGATGCAGCGCATGGCGGACGGGGAGATCCAGATCCTCGTCTGCACCACGATTATCGAAACCGGCATTGACATTCCCAACGTCAACACGCTGATTATAGAGGACGCGGACCGGCTGGGGCTGGCCCAGCTCCACCAGATCCGGGGGCGCGTCGGTCGCTCCTCCCGTCATGCCTTTGCCTATCTCACCTTCCGGCGGGGCAAGGTCCTCTCCGAGGTGGCGGAAAAGCGGCTCGACGCCATCCGCGAATACGCGGAGTTCGGCTCGGGCTTCAAGATCGCCATGCGCGATTTGGAGATTCGCGGCGCGGGCAATCTTCTGGGCGCGGAGCAGTCGGGCCATATCATCTCCGTGGGCTACGATATGTATCTGAAGCTGCTTGAGGAGGCTGTTTTGGAGGAGCAGGGCACGCCGGAGCAGGTCGCCGTTGCCTGCACCGCAGACTTCGACGTGACCGCCAACATCGACAAGGACTATGTGGATAACGGCGAGCAGCGCATGGATCTCTACCGCCGCATGGCCGCCATCCGGACGCAGGAGGACGCCGACGAGCTGCTGGATGAAATCGTGGATCGCTTTGGGGACCCGCCGAAGGGCGTTTTGAACCTGATCGACGTGGCCCTGCTCCGTGCCAAGGCCGCCAAGCTCGCCATTACCGACATCACGCAGAAGGGACAGGACGTGTTCTTTACCCTGCTTGCCCTCGATCCGGAGACGGTCTCCGCCCTGTGCGCTGCGCCCGCGCTGGCTTCGCGGATCTTCCTCCAGCCCAAGAGCAAGCAGCCGCTGCTGCGCCTGCGCCTGAATCGGGGTGAAAACAGCCTCAAGGCCGCCGCGGAGCTGGTGGAAATCTTCACCGAGCTGGTCGGCCCGGAGAAAGAGCCGTGAGGGCGGCTGTAATTTTGAAAAAAACGGCAACCGTTACGATTTGTAATTGCATTTTCCGAACGGATTGGTTATAATAGTAGTTCAGGAGAAAAACAGAGAGGAGAGATATCTTTGGCAAAAGGAAAATTTGAAGCTGGCAGCAAAAATCGGCCCGCGTGGGACGATGATCCGTTCGCCGTGAGAGATAAGCCTGTATATGAGCCGGAGAAGCGAAAGGTCTGGCCCTTCCTTGCCGCAGCCGCCGGTGTGGTCGTGCTTGTGGCCGGGATTCTGGTCTTGGCGAAGCTTTCCAGCACCTCGCCCAGCAGCGACACTGCCAACCCTACCTCCACCGGCGTCGTGACGTCTGCGGAGCTGAAGGGGCTTTCGAGAAAGGAACTGGAGCAGAAGGCCAATCAGCTTGCCCTGCTGCTCAATCAGGACATGGTTCTGACGCTTGCGCCCCGCACCTCCGGCGGCGTGATGACCGAGGAACCGATGGAGGTCGTTCTGGATCATGCGGAGCTTGACGTGCGGCTGGATTTCGCCCGTCTGAGTGCGGATCTGGATCAGGGCGTCGGCAAGGAGAGCACAGATACCTACGTGGTCAATTTGCGCGACTATATGACCGTAGACGACGCCGCGCTGGAAAACGTTGCCAAGGACGTTGCGGAGAAATACGGCGTCGAGCTTCAGGAGCCGGTGATTACGCTGGAGGACCCCTCCGACAACCGGCAGAACGGAGACGACAAGCAAAACGGCGATGAGGACAAGGACGCTGCGGATCAGGATCTGGTAATCCAAACCCCGTCCATCGGACGCGTGATTCATGCCGAGGACGTGTTTGCGCTGATCAAGGCCGCCTATGAATCCGTTGCAAACGCCGAGGATCCCGAGGCAGCCCTCCGCCCGACCCTGACCTATGAGATCCAGCTTCCGCAGAAGGCGGTGGACGTGAACGAGCTCTGGGAGCGGTACTGCAAGGACCCCGTGGAGCCGACGGTGGATCCCAAGACCGGAAAGGTTTCCGATGGCAAGAATGGCTATGGCTTCGATAAGGACGAGCTGACCGAGGCGCTGGCCGCTGCGAAGCCCGGCGACGAGGTGCGCGTTCGGATGACGACGCTTGAGCCGAAGGCGGACGCCGACACCCTGCGCAAGCGGCTGTTCAAGGACGTTCTGGGCGAGGCCCACACCAACCATACTGCGATTTGGAACCGTACCACCAACCTGAAGCTGGCCTGCGAGGCCATTGACGGCACAATTGTCATGCCCGGCGAGGTTTTCTCGTTCAACAAGGTCGTTGGCGAGCGCACCGAGGAGAAGGGCT
>CACXHI010000021.1 GCA_902767395.1 Oscillospiraceae bacterium | reverse complement strand
TACTACAAGCCGATGCTCTGGGCGGTGCAGAACGGGATCACCAGCGGAACCTCCCGCGTGACCTTCAGCCCGAACGACACCTGCACCCGGGGTCAGGTGATGACCTTCCTCTACGCGGCGAAGAATAAGCCGGAGGCCGACTGGAACAACAATCCCTTCGTGGACGTAAAGAAGAGCAAGTTCTACTTCAAGCCCGTGCTCTGGGCGGTGCAAAACGGGATCACGAACGGCATGGACGCAACCCACTTCCAGCCCAACGGAGGCTGCACCCGGGCGCAGGTGGTCACCTTCCTCTGGGCCATGCGCGGTAAGCCGGAGCCGAAGGCGGGGAACAATCCGTTTACGGATATCAAAAAGAGTAACTGGTACTACAAGGCCGTGCTCTGGGCCTCCCAGAACGGCATCACCAGCGGCGTGGACGCCACCCACTTTGGGCCCAACCAGACCTGCACAAGAGGACAGGTCGTGACCTTCCTCTACGCCCTGCTGGGAGACAAATAAGGAAATTCCATCAAAAACACTTTCGCAGGGGACGGGAAACCGTCCCCTACGGCGAATCCCGTTGCAATTATGCTGTAGGGACGAGCATTGCTCGTCCGCCCGTTGCGACACGTATCAGCACATCGGCGGACGAACAATGCTCGTCCCTACTCCGGCGTAGCAGGGTGCGGCGTCCTCGACGCACTGTGCCTGCGCAACGATACGCCACACCGGGTCGTCGAGGACGCCGACCCCTACGAAACGTGCGCCACGTAGCGCACACTGTGCGCCGCTATTAGGCGTGGGTGCGCATCGGCGGACGAGCAATGCTCGTCCCTACTTTTTTATTCTGACGGGGTGTTTTTCTGCCGGATCATCTCATGCAGACTGTCCAGCGCTTCCGAGAGGCTTCCGAGCTTCTGAATCAGGCCGCAGTCTACCGCCTGCTTGCCGTAGAGCACGGTTCCCACGTCGGTGGCCAACTCCCCGGTGGCCATCATAAACTCCGTGAAGCGTTTCTTGGAGATATGGGAGTTCTCCGCCACGAAATCCACGATCTGACTCTGGATGCGGTTGAAATATTGGAAGGTCGCCGGCGCGCCGACCACGGTGCCGTTCATGCGGACGGGGTGGATGGTCATCCCCGCCGTAGGGGCAATCATGCAGCACTTGGCGGCCACAGCCAGCGGGACGCCGATGGAATGTCCGCCGCCGAGCACCAGCGAGGTGGTCGGCGTCCGCATCCCGGAAATCAACTCGGCAATCGCCAGCCCCGCCTCGATATCCCCGCCCACCGTATTGAGCAGGAGCAGCAGGCCGTCCACCTGTTCGCTCTCCTCGATCTGCGCCAAAAGCGGCATCAGATGCTCGTACTTCGTCGTTTTGACCGTTTCCGGGAGCACCTGGTGGCCCTCGATCTGTCCGATGATTGTCAGAATATAGATGTTGCCGTATTGCGTGCGTACCAGTCCGGAGCCAAGCTCCAGCGTTTGATCCATCTCCTTGATCGGCATGGAATTGCTATCATTTTCCATGGAATCCCTCCTGCTCCTGTTTTCCCCAGTATTCCCGAAAGAAATCGGCTTTATGCGTGATTTGCCTTGACAAAGCCCCGGCGGTGGGGTATATCTATTGTATCGGACGTCAAAATCTGTCGATATCACCCGTGAAGGCAGTCCAACGGAGGGAGGCGTGGAGATGACAACCGAATCTGTTTCCCTTCCCGGCCCGCATCCCGAGGATCAGGCGCTGCGGGAAGAGATCGCGCGGTTGCGCGCTTCTTTGACGGCCCTGCTGCTGCAAAAGGACGATCTGCTTTTGATCCAGTGCCGCAGAATCGAGACCGCCTATCTCCGGCGCTTTGGCGCGCTGGAGCTGAAGCTGCACGAATCGTGGTGCGCCTGCCTGCGGGCGAAGAAAAAGGCGAAGCTGATCCGCGCAGTCCAGAACCGCCGGGAGCGGGCCGATCTGCGGCAGATCGAAGCCGCGCTGGACGATGAGCTGTCCGTATACCGGCAACGGCTGGAGGCGCAATTCCAACGGGTCGCCGGCGTCATGGAAAAGCATGAGGGACCGGGCCTATCCAGCCGGGGCGTGAAGGAATTACGGACGCTTTACCGGCAGGCGGTGAAGGCCCTGCACCCGGATCTGCACCCCGGCACGGAAGAAGCCAACGCCCGGAAGCTCCAACAGGCCATGCGTGCCTATCGCGCCGGGGATTTGAACACGCTTCGGGTCCTGTGCGACAGTCTCGACCCCGAGACGGAGGGGACGGCGGACGGTCTGGAAGCGCTTCGACAGGAGGCCGCGCGGCTGCGCGCCGGAATTCAGGCGTTTGGCCGGGAGCTTGAGACAATCAAGGCCTCCTACCCTTACAATATGAACGTTTATTTGGAGGACGAAGCGCAGGGCAAGGCGCACGAACGGGAGTTGAGCGAAAAGCTTCAGGCGCTTCGTGAGCGGACGGCCCGCTACGAAGCGGCCATTGAGACCATGCTCGCCGCACAGGGCGGGGAAGGAGGAAACGGATGAACGAATTGCGCAAGCCGGAGGGCAGCTCCCTGCTGCAAAGCCTCCACGCCGAGGTGCAGCTTCCTATCCCCTACTCCGAGGACGTGTTCCTGCTCCACACCCTGATTGCCGGAACCACCCACGTGGTCGGAATCGAGGAGCTCGCGCCCTTTCTGCGGCCCGGCGACCGCCTGGAGTTGGTTCGTATGCCGTCAAATCCCTCCGATCCCAACGCCATCAAGGTGTTCACCCGCGACCGGGTAAAGGTCGGTTACGTCCCAAAAAAGGACAACCTGATTCTCGCCCGCCTGATGGACGCGGGCAAGCTGCTCTATGCCTCCATCGCGGAGAAGCACTGGGAAAACGACTGGCTGCGGATCGAGGTGGACATCTTTATGACAGAGGACTGAGGAATCCGGGAGGCAACCATGCACGAAACTTACGTGGCGTTTGACGTGGAGACGCCGAATTTCAAAAATGACCGCATGAGCGCCATCGGCGTCGTGGTGGTTGAGGACGGGGCACAGACCACAAGCTTCTATTCCCTCGTCAACCCGGAGGAGCCGTTTGACAGCTTTAACATCCAGCTCACGGGGATCACCCCGCGGATGGTACGGAATCAGCCCACCTTCCCGATCCTGTGGGAGCTGCTTCGTCCGCTGCTGGAAAAGGGCACGCTCTGCGCCCACAACGCCCCGTTCGATCTGGGCGTTCTGGGCCGCTGTCTGCTGGACTACGGAATTGAATGGAAGGCGGAGGCCGACTATGTGTGCACCTGCCAAATGGGGCGAAAGCTTCTGCCGGACGCGCCGAACCACCGTCTGAACACCCTTGCCGAGCTGCTGGACCTTCCCTTGCAGCACCACAACGCCTTGAGCGACACAAAAGCCTGCGCAGGGCTGCTCCAGTTCTTTCAAAGCCGAGCAAATCTTCGCGGTTTCTACCGAAAATACGATTTTTATAATTTGCGAACGGTGTCCGGTTGGAGATAATATGAACGTTCGGTCCGTTTTTTGGAAATATCTTGCAAGAATTGTGAATTCTTACCAGCTTTCCCCTTGACAGATTCTCCTTTATTTTATATAATGGAGGTGGTCATTAAGGAAAAGTTAATCTTTTGGAAGCTGGAGGGAAGTGCTATGAAAAATCCACTGTCTCCCAACGAGTTCAACATCCTGCAGCTATTCTGGAAGGAGAATCGTCCTCTTTCCCGGCCGGAGATCATTGAACTGACTCCCAACCGCGACTGGAACCCAAACTCCATTCACCTGATGCTCAACAATATGATTGAGAAGGGCGTAATCCGTGTGGAGGGCATGACCAGATGCGGCAAAGGCTATGGCAGAACCTATGCGGCAACGATGACCAATCTGGAATATGCAGCCATCCTGTTACAGAACGCCACCCCGGAGCTGTCCACCGACGAACGGCTTCTCGGCCTGCTGCCGATTCTCCTGCGAGAACCGATTCGACCGGAAACCCGGGTTGCGCTCATCAAGCTTCTTGAGAATATTTGAGCCGTTTTGGGAGCTCCGCCGATGCAGCTTTGCCGCAGCGGCGGAGCTTTTCCTGAATAATTATCCGATCGCTTCACCACCCTGCCAAATATTATCATCGCAAAGGAGTGCAATCATGATCACAGTATCCGACCTTGGAATGCAATTTGCAGGTTCCGTTCTGTTCCAACACGCCGATCTGCAATTCACAGCCGGAAATTGCTACGGCGTCATCGGTGCGAACGGTGCGGGAAAGTCCACGCTTGTCAAGATCCTGTCCGGGGAGTTGGAGCCGACGAAGGGCTTCGTTGCAATCAAGCCCGGCGTCAGAATGTCCGTTCTGAAGCAGGATCAGTTCCAAAACGACGCGTGTTCCGTGATGGACACCGTCATTATGGGCAATCAGCACCTCTACGATCTGATGAAGCAGAAGGACGCCATCTATGAAAAGCCGGACTTTTCAGACGAGGACGGCATTCTCGCCGCAGAGCTGGAGGCGGAGTTTGCCGAGCTCAACGGCTGGGAAGCGGAATCCGACGCCAGCCGCATCCTGCAGGGGCTCGGCATCGACGTGAGCAAGCACAGCGCCCTCATGTCGGACATGGACGGCCGCGAGAAGGTGAAGGTTTTGCTTGCGCAGGCCCTGTTCGGCAATCCGGACATCATCCTTTTGGACGAGCCGACCAACAATCTGGACATCGAATCCATCAACTGGCTGGAGGACTTCCTGCTGGATTACCCCGGAACCGTGATCGTCGTTTCGCATGACCGGCATTTTTTGAACACCGTCTGCACCAATATCGTGGACATCGACTACGGAAAAATCAAGACGTATGTGGGCAACTACGATTTCTGGTACGAGTCTTCCCAGTTGGTGCAAGCCCTGATTCGCAACAAAAACAAGCGCAACGAGGAAAAAATCGCGGAGCTGCAAGCCTTTATTTCCCGCTTTTCCGCCAACAAATCCAAGAGCAAGCAGGCAACCGCCCGCCGGAAGCTGCTGGAGAAGATTTCCGTGGAGGAAATCCCCTGCTCTACCCGGCGCTATCCCTTTGTGGGCTTCTCCCGGGAGCGCGAGGTCGGAAAGGACGTGCTCTTCGTCACGGAGGTCAGCAAGACCGTGGACGGTGTGAAGCTGCTGG
>CACXHI010000020.1 GCA_902767395.1 Oscillospiraceae bacterium | reverse complement strand
CAGAGCGCCCTGGCCGCTGTGGGCATCACCATGAACCTGGAGAACCAGGAGTGGGCCACCTTCCTGAACACCCGTAAGCAGGGCGATTACTCCATCGCGCGCAACGGCTGGCTCGCCGACTACAACGATCCCATCTGCTTCCTCGACATGTGGACGACCGTTTCCGGCAACAACGACGTGCAGTTCGGCAAGGCCGCTCACGCGAACGCGAAGCTCTACAGTCTGGATCTGACCGACCTCGGCTACGACGTCAAGGTGGAGAACGGCACTTGGGCCGAAACCTACGACGTGCTGATCAAGACCATCAAGAGCTGCACCGACAACAACGTGCGCTATGAGCTGATGCACCGCGCCGAGGATCTGCTGATGTCCACCGGCTGCATCTGCCCGCTGTACTTCTACACCGACATCTTCATGATCAGCAAGGACGTGAAGGGCTTCTTCTCCAACCCCCTCGGCTTCAAGTACTTCATGTACTGCACCGTCGAGGAGTAAGCTCCCGATCTCCTGCTTTCGCAGGAATCCCTGAATAATCACCGGCGTGACCGCCTCGGTCACGCCGGTTTTGTTTTTTTGATTCAGCGAAGTCCCTCTAAAAAGATCTTAAAGCCAATCGCAATCAGAATGATGCCGCCCAGAATTGCGGCGTGGCGGGAGAGCTTCGTCCCTGCCTTCTTGCCAATCAGAAGGCCGACCAGACAAATCACCAGCGTCACGCCGCCGATGATCAGCGAAGCCCGGTTGGCCATCCAGAAGCCGTACCGCTCGATCGTGAAGCCCACGGAAAGCGCGTCGATGGAGGTGGCAACGCCCTGTGCCAGCACCATTTTGACGGAGAGCCGCTGCAGCGCGGCGGGGTCCTCGTCCTTCTGCGCCCGCAGCCCCTCCCAAAGCATGTTCCCGCCGATCCAGCCCAGAAGCAGCATGGCCAGCCACGGAATCAGCCGATCCAGCGAGGAAAGCAGCTCCACCATCGTATGGACGCAGACCCAGCCGAGCATCGGCATCAGATACTGAAACACAGCGTAGACCCCGGCAATCCACAACATCCGCCGGCGCGGCATTGTCGGCTCGCGCAGGCCGTTGGCAAGGGAGACGGAGAAAGCGTCCATCGCCAGCCCGGCCCCGAGCAGGGCGCTTTCCAGCACGAAGGAAACAGTCATCACAAGCTTCCTCCCTTTAGTGAGAATGCGGCTATTATATCACCGCACCGCGTCCCCGTCAAGCATCTGTTTGCATTCTGCATTTCATCACGCTTTTGCACGTCGGCGGACGCTGGGGGAGCGTCCGCCGATGCTTTGCGTTCGGGTTAATGGCCTCTGCCTCTGCCGCCGTTGTTCCAGCCGCCGCCGGGGCCACCGCCGGGGCCGCCGCCGAACTGGTTGGTGATGTTCGTGGTCTGCACCCCGTTGACGGTGACGGTCCCGCCGGTGTGGGTGAGGGTTCCGTCGTAGTCGAAGGGGCTCTGGGCGTTGACGTTGATCTCGCCGCCGGTGATGGTCAGGTTGCCGTTGGAGTCAATGCCGTCGGTATCGCCCTGCCCCATGGTGACGTTCAGGACGCCGCCGTTGATCTCCACGCAGGCGGTGTAGGAGTTGGACTTTCTCGCGCCGTTGATGCCGTCGTCGCTGGCCTGAATCGTGATGGCGCCGTCGTTGATCTGAATCCAAGTGCCCTCCATGCCCTCGGCCGCGCTGACGTTCAGTGTTCCGCCGTCGATCTGCAGAATACTCACGGCGTGGAGTCCGTCGTCCGCCGCATTGACGTCCAAGGTTCCGCCGCAGACGTAGATCCAACCCTCGCGGTCATCGTCGTCGTTCTCGGCGTGCAGGCCGTCCTGCCCCGCGGTCACGCTCACCGTGCCGTCCGCCATTGCAATGCCGTCATTGGCCTCCAGCCCGTGACCCTTTGCACTGACCGTGAGCACGCCCCCCGTGATTTTGAGTTCGTCCTTGCAGCTCACGCCGTTGTCCGTCGAGGAAATGCGAAGGCTTCCCAGCCCGTTCAGCACCAGATCGTCCCGAGAGAAGATCACGGCGTCAGTGTTGGTGCTGCCGTCGGCGCGGAAGGTCCCGGTCACGGAGAGGCTGCTCTCGGTGGACGCCACCGTGGTGACAAAAACCTTGTCGGCGTTTTTCACATAGATCACGGGGAAGCTGTCGTTGGCGACGGTCAGGCCGTTCAGGACCAGTTGCACCTTGTCCTCGTCCCCGGCTTCGACGTAGACGGTGACGTTTGCAGCGCTTCCTTGCAGAACGTAGACGCCCCCTGTAGAGATCGTGACGTCGGTTCCGTCGCTGACGCTGTAGGTCACGGCTCCGCTCTGATCCGCCGTCTGCCGCAAATCCCGCTGGCTGAACAGGTCGGAAGCGTCCATCGCGCCGTCGGAGGAGGTGTTGGCGGTGATGCTGACCTCACCGCTCTGCGTCGCGGCCTCGCCGGTTTCCGGATTGGCCGGAATGGTGGTCTGGACGGTCTGCTCCTCGCTCTGTGCGAGGCTTTCGCCGTCGCTCTGCGTGGCGAGGGCTGTGCCGTCCGTGCTTGTGGTGAGGGAGGTTTTTCCCGATTCTGCGGCTGTCTGGGCCGCGCTGTCAGCACTGCAGGCTGCAAGGGAGAGGGCCAGCAGCGCACACAGGAGGAAAGCCGTCGTCGTCTTCCAAAAATGTTTCATAAGAATCGCTCCTTTCTGTTTTACGACCCGTTGGGCCGGTGGGGTTTGTTCTTGAGGCCAATATACGCAAAAAAGCTTAGACGAGGCTTAGGAGCGGCATGTGTTTCCGCGACAAAAAACCGCCGACACGGGGTGCGTGTCGGCGGCTGAGAAGTCGGAATCAGGGTTACTGCTTCTGGTAAACGTATTCGTAGGTCCAGATGTTCTCTTTGTCTCCGTTGAAGATGTCCAGACGGCCTTCCGTCAGGGTGCCGGTGTAGGTGATCGGGTCCCCGACGAAGGTTTCCTGCATCGTGAAGGTCTCGCCCTCGAGCGTCCACGTCACGTTGAATTCCATGCCGTCACGGGAATGCTTGCCGGTGCCGTCCTCCATCAGCGTCAGGGAGAAGGTTTCGGTTTTTTTCTCTTCGTCGCCCACCAGCTTGACGTACTGACCGACGTAAGTACCGGCGGCGGCCTTCAGCGCACTGTCGCCGCAGGCGGCCAACAGAGCGGCCATCACGACAAGGGCCAGAAGAAGCGCAATCATTTTTTTGAACTTCATTGATTCTTCCTCCATTTTACATGTTTCTGCCTGCAAAAATCAGGTTTGCCTCGGCCCGTGCCCCGCTGCGCGGCGGGGCACGGTGCAGACACGGAATGCGGTCAACCGCCGTCCGACTCGGATTCCGACGGAGCAGGCGGCTCGGGGGCCGGCTCAGTCGGCTGCGTGGGCGGGGTGGTGGGCTCCGTCGGTGGGGTCGTGGGCTCCGTCGGCGGGGTCGTGGGCTGGGTCGGCGGGGTCGTGGGCTGGGTCGGCGGAGTCGTGGGCTGGGTCGGCGGCGTGGTGGGCTGGGTCGGCGGGGTGGTCGGCCTCGTGGTCGGCTGGGTCGGCGGCGTGGTCGGTCTTGTGGTCGGCCTTGTCGTCGGCTGCGTCGGCTGCGTCGGCTGCGTCGGGAGGCTGTCTACCAGATGGGCGATGGTCTTGTCGCGCTTCTTGTAGCGGCTGATCGCAATCTGGGTGCGCTCCAGCTTTTTGCCGTTCTTGTCATAAGTGGTCTTATAGGTGGCAATCTTGTAGCCGGTGTAGGGGGTTTCGATGACCTCGCCCTCGTAGTAGGTGCCGTCCCTGGGAACGTCCTTCTTGACCTCCTCCCAGGGCTCCGTTTCCAGAACCTCATAGGAGAGCTTCACGGTATAGTCCTTCCACTCCGTGCCGCGCAGGACGATATGCACCTGCCCGTCGTGAACGGAGGCCTCGATTTTGATGGGATAGGGGCTGGTGTTTTCAAACTTGTAGTCCAGATAGCCCCAGAAAATCGTCGCGTCCATGCCGCTGGGCACGTAATCGACCAGATACATATGCGGCTCGCGCTGCACGGTCTTGAGATCCGCCAGCAGGACGGAGTAGTAGATGGAAGAGGCGACCTGACAGACGCCGCCGCCCAGCTCCGGCTTGGATTCTCCGCCGTGAACGTAGGCGATGGCCTCCTTGTAGCCCTTCTCCTCGGTGCGCTCGCCAACGACCTTGTTGAACGAGAACACCTCGCCGGGCATGACGATGGTGCCGTCGATGGCCTCGCAAGCCAGCTTCAGGTTGGTGGTGCGGTTCCAGATCGCGGTATGGTTGGTGTGCGCCTCGCCCAGCACGTCCTTGAACAGACGTTCGCGCAATACGTTCGCGTCCGCCTTCGGCTTGAGGGTGGTCATCCGAATGCGAACCTCGTCGCCCGGCTTCGCAGCAGCGAGCAGCTCGGTCAGAGCGTCCTTGTCGAAGCCGTAGCCGTTCTTGCCGTCGGTGACAGCGCCGGTCTTGGAATCCACCGTCGGCTCCACAGGCTCCTTGCAGTACCGCTCCCAGAGGTCGTTCACTTCCACCGACTTCTGCGGGAGCTGAATCTCATAGGTCAGGGTCGGACGCAGGGTTGCCTCGGGGTCCACGGCGCTTGCGACGGATTCATACGCATTCTTCAGCAGAGCGAAAACGTCCTCCGCATGAATGGAGCGTCCGATGGAGGGCGTCTTAATGACCAGCTCCTGATCCGCAGTG
>CACXHI010000019.1 GCA_902767395.1 Oscillospiraceae bacterium | reverse complement strand
TCGGACGCGGCGGATGATCGGACTGCCGTGGTGCTCCGCCTTCGTCCGCTGCCCTCCGCGACCGGGGAGGATGGGACAAAAGGGCGGATGCGAAACGCCGGTTGAAGGGGGGCTGCATTCGGCAGCTTTCCCGGTGAACGCCCATATCATAACACGATGTGTTAACATAATCCATCGAATCCGGTCGAAAAACCGGGGGATTTTCGGATGTTTCCGAATTTCTCCCGGTTTTTTTCACTTTTTTTGGAAAAAGCGTCAATCAAACGGCACAGAGGGCAGAATCAGATGGTTTCTCCCACCAGCGACTTCGTTGCATAGGCGTTGAGCGTCATATCGGCGGTGTTTCCTGCCAAATACTCGTAGTACCCCTGTGCGCCGATCATGGCGGCGTTGTCGCCGCAGTAGCGCAGCTCCGGCAGACAGAGGCGCACCCCGAGCCGTTCGGCCAGACGGGTCACGTCAGACCGGATGCGGGAGTTGGCGGCTACGCCGCCCGCCACCGCAAGGGTTTTGCGTCCGGTTTGCTGCAAGGCCAGCTCTGTGCGGCTGACGAGGGCGTTGCTGACCGCACCGGAAACGGCGGCGCAGAGGGCGGGAACGTCAATGGCCTCGCCTTTCTGATTGGCATTATGGATCAGGTTGATCGCGGCGGTCTTGAGGCCGGAGAAGGACAAATCCAGCGGATTGCCGTCTACCTTCGCGCGGGGCAGGGCGTACTTCGTCTCGTCGCCGCCCTGACTCATACGGTCCAGCGCCGCGCCGCCGGGGTAGGGCATTCCCAGTACTCTTGCAATTTTGTCAAAGCACTCGCCCGCCGCGTCGTCCCGCGTTCCGCCGAGAATGGTCATTTTTGTGTAGTCCTCCACGTCCACCAGCATCGTGTGTCCGCCGGAAACGACCAGACAAAGGAAGGGCGGCTCCAGATCGGGATGGGTCAGATAGTTTGCAGCAATGTGGCCCCGGATGTGATGGACGGGAATCAGCGGTTTGCCGAGGGCAAAGGCTGCGGCCTTGGCAAAGTTGACCCCCACAAGCACCGCGCCGATCAATCCCGGCGCATAGGTCACAGCCACCGCGTCGAGATTTGCACGGGGCACGCCTGCGTCAGCAAGTGCCTGATCCGCCAAGGGATAGATGGCCTCGACGTGCTTCCGCGAGGCGATTTCCGGCACAACGCCGCCGTAGATTTTGTGAATGTCCACCTGTGAGGAAATGCAGTCTGACAGGACAGTACGCCCGTCGCGTACCACTGCAACGGCAGTTTCGTCGCAGGAGGATTCGATTGCAAGAATGTTCATTCGATCACCTTTCTTACAGCGATTTGCTTTTGCAGAATCAGCGCGTCCTCCCGGGGCTTTTCGTAGTAGTTCTTTCGCAGTCCGACCTGCACGTAGCCGAGCTTTCGGTAGAGGGCAATCGCCGGGGCGTTGGAGGCGCGGACCTCGAGGGTAATCCGCTCCGCACCGCGCGCAGTGAGCATGGGCTCCAACTCCCGCAGCAGGGCTGCTGCAATCCCGCGCCGCCGGGCCTCGGGCCGTACAGCCACGTTCAGAATGTCTGCGTCCTCGAACACCGTCTGCGAGCCAACATAGCCCAAAACCGTTTCGTTCTCCGTGCAGACCAGCCAGAGCGCCAGCGGATTCTCCAACTCGGCGCGAATGGAGGCTTCGTCCCACGGAAGCGAAAACGTCGCTTCCTCCAGCGCCGCAATCTGCGGCACATGCTGGATGTGCATCGGAATCACCATAATACAGACCAACCTCCAATGACTGGGCGGGAGGACGGATTCTTCGCTTCGCTCAGAATGACGGGGAAGGAAAACGCCCTACTTTGCTTCGTACCAGCTTCGCCCGACCTTGGCCTCTGCGGTCAGGGGAACCGAAAGCCTTGCGGCGGCCTCCATTTCACGGGTGACAAGCGCCTGAACTGCCTCAGTTTCGGCCTCGGGGCATTCGACGATCAGCTCGTCGTGTACCTGAAGCACCAGCTTTGCAGACAGACCCGCCGCTTGAAGGGCACGATCCACGCGGAGCATGGCAATCTTAATGATATCTGCAGCCGTTCCCTGAATGGGTGTGTTCATCGCCATCCGCTTTGCGGCCTCACGAACCAGATACTTTCCGTCCTTCAGCTCCGGCAGATAGCGCCGCCGCCCGTAAAGCGTAGAAACGTAGCCCTGCGCGGTGCCCTGCTCCACCACGGCGGACATGAATTCCCGAACCCCGTGGTATTTGTTCAGGTAGCTGTCAATATAGGTTTTCGCCTCGATGCGGCTGACGCCCAAATCCTCGGCAAGCGAGAACTCCGAGATTCCATAGACGATTCCGAAGTTGACTGCCTTTGCGCTGCGCCGCATCTGAGATGTGACCTCCTCCAGCGGCACGCCGAAGACCTGCGAGGCGGTGACCCGGTGGACGTCTTCTCCGGTGTTGAACGCGGTCTGCATCGCTTCGTCGTCCGCCATGTGCGCGAGAACGCGCAGCTCGATCTGGCTGTAGTCTGCGTCCACAAAGACGCAGCCGGGAGCGGGGACAAACATCTTGCGAATCTCCGCGCCGAGATCGGTACGCACCGGAATGTTTTGCAGATTCGGATCGGTGGAGGAAAGGCGGCCTGTGGCGGTGACGGTGTTCTGGAAGGTGGTCCGCACACGCCCGTCAGGGCCGACGACCTTCAACAGTCCCTCGGCGTAGGTCGCCTGCAATTTCGTCAGCGTGCGGTACTCCATGATCCGTCCGATGATCGGGTGCTTGTCGCGGAGCTTTTCCAGCACCTCCACGTTCGTTGACCAGCCGGTTTTGGTTTTCTTCCCGGCGGGCAGGCCAAGCCGCTCAAAGAGAACCTCTCCGAGCTGCTTGGGGGAGTTGACGTTGAAATCCCCGCCCGCATAACGAAAAATGTCTGTCTGCGCATCCGAGATCCGCGTTTTCAGCACGTCGTCAAAGCGGTGCAGGGCGTCCGCGTCCACCAGCACGCCCTCAACCTCCATCTCCGCGAGCACAGTGCAGAGAGGAAGCTCCACGTCTTGATACAGTTTTTCCAGATTTTGCTCCCGAAGGCCGGCGCACAACGGCCCGCACAGGGCCTGTACAGCGGCGGCCTCGGCGCACAGGATCGTCTGATTGGCCTCCTGCTCCGTCCGCCCTGCGGCGATCAACTCCTTCCGGATGGGGAGCGATATCTGGCAGTAGTCCAGTGCCAGCCGGGACAGCTCATACTTGCCGCGCGCCGCGTCCAGAAGGTAGGCCGCCACCTCGGTGTCGAACACAATGCCTCCAATGGGCAGACAGCGCTCCAGCAAACGGCGGATCAGCTCTTTAGAGCCGTGAACCGCCAGCTGGACTTCTCCGGAGAACAGGGAGGAAAGAACAAAGTCATAGGCAAGCCCCAGCCGGTCCCGCCGCAGTACGGCAGGTGAATCGGTTCCGTCATGCAGGGCCAAAACCTCCAGATCCTCCGACGCAGCCAGCGCGACGCGCTCCGCCCGCTTCCACGCGGCAAACAGCGCGTCGAACGCCTCCCGCCCTTCGACAACTCGGATGGAAGCGTTCGCAGCGGCTCCGTTGCCGGCCGGAAGTGCGGATTCTTCGCTTCGCGCAGAAGGACGGGGCACGGAGGTTTCTGCCGCTGCGTCACGCAGACGGTACTTGTCGATCAGCTTCACGAAATTCAAACGGAGAAACAGGTCGTAGAGCGCTTTTTTGTCAGGCTCCGCAATCAGAGCGTCGCCGGGATGATAATCAACCGGCGCGTTCAGACGAATGGTGGCAAGATCATAGCTCAGGTAGGCGTCCTCTTTGCCGTTCTCCAGCTTTTCATAGAGCTTGCCCTTCATATTCTGCGGCGTCAGGTTCTCATACACACCGTCGAGCGTGCCGTATTTCAGCAGCAGATCGGTTGCCGTTTTCGGACCGACGCCTGCCACGCCGGGAATGTTGTCGGAGCTGTCGCCCATCAGCGCCTTGAGGTCGATCAGACGAATCGGCTCGAAGCCGTACTCCGCCCGGAAAACCTCGGGCGTGTAGTTGGTGGAGGAGGTCTGTCCGCCCTTGGTGACGATGAGCTTGACGGTCACGTGTTCGTCCACCAATTGCAGACTGTCCCGGTCGCCCGTGACCACCACACAGTCCCAACCCGCTGCGCCGCATCGCTTGGAGACGGTTCCGATCACGTCGTCCGCCTCCCAGCCCTGACAGGCATAAATGGGAATGTTCATCGCCCGCAGAACGTCCTTCATCACGGGCATTTGCTGGGCCAGCTCCTCAGGCATCCCGTGGCGCGTGGCCTTGTACTGGTCGTATTGCTTGTGGCGGAAGGTCGGACCCTGCAGATCAAAGGCCACGCAGAGCGCGTCCGGGCGCTCCTCCTGCCGCATCTTGTCGAGAATGTTCAGAAACCCAAAGATGGCGTTTGTGTACTGCCCGTCCCGCGTGGAGAGCAGGCGCACCCCGTAGAAGGCCCGATTAATGACGGAGTTTCCGTCTAAAATCATCAGCTTCATCGGCTTATCCCAGCTTGGCTGCAAATCTGTTCAGCCGGGCGGAGACCTTCTCCTTGCCCAGAAGCTGCATGATGGTACACAGATCGGGGGTGTTGGTCCTGCCGGTGACGGCAAGGCGGACGACGGAGGACAGATCTCCCACGTGTCCCTTGTAGGCCTCGGGATTCTTCTTGTACTCCTTGACCTCGGGGCAGAAGCCGAGGGCGGGGCACCAGCTCTTCATGCGGGCAAACCAGGCGTCCTTGTCCTCGGTCGGCTCGTAGTTTTCACAGCAGCAGGAGACAATGGCCTTTACGTCGGCAGGGGAGACCCGCTCGGGCAGCAGCGACGGATCGGCGTCCGGCTCTTGGAAGAAGTAGGAGAAATAGGCTTCCACCTCATCCCACTTTGCAATGTCCTTCCGAGGCTTGGGAACCTCACGGTCGATGTTCAGCATTGCGGTGGAGAACGCCGGATCAATGGTGAACACAGCATGGAACGCGGGGGAATAGACCTTTGCCCACGCCGCAACGCGGTCATAGATGTCGGAGGCCTTCATGTGGGAGATCACGTTTTTACTCACGTCGGTGAGCTTGGTCAGGTCGAACAGACAGCCGGAGGAACCCATCTTTTTCAGATTAAAGGGGAAATCCATGGCATCCAAATTGGGGTTGGCTCTGCGCCAGTCCTCAAAGTTGGAGTTCAGCAGCGTCAGCAGATATTCGATCACAGCCTCTCTGGGGAAGCCCTTTTCCACGAAGTAGCTGACGGAAGCTTCCGGGTCCTTGCGTTTGGAGAGCTTGCGCTTATCGCCGGTCTCGTCGTCGAGCTTCATGACCTGCGCGGTGTGAATGTATTTCGGAACCTTGAAGCCGCAGGCCTTGAACATGGCAATGTGCTTCGGCACGGAGGAAATCCATTCCTCGGCGCGGATCACGTGGGTGGTGCGCATAAAGTGGTCGTCGCAGACGTGCGCAAAGTGATAGGTAGGAATCCCGTTGGATTTCAGCAGCACCTCGTCGATGATGTTCTCCGGCATTTCAATCTTGCCGCGAATCAGATCTTCAAACGTGATGCGCTTGTCCTCGCTGCCCTCGGAGCGGAAGCGCAGAACCCACGGCTTCCCGGCGGCAAGATTGGCCTCAATTTCCTCCAGCGTCAGATTCCGGCATTTGGCGTACTTGCCGAAGTAGCCGCGAATCAGCGCGCCGTCCGTCTCCTGCCGCTCGCGCAGGGCGGTCAGCTCCTCGGCGGTGCAGAAGCAGGGGTAGGCCTTGCCCTCCTCCACCAGCCGCTTCGCAACCGCGTGATAAATCGACGCGCGCTGACTTTGCGTATAGGGGCCGTAATCGCCCTTCTCCGTGCCGAAGCCTGTGACGCCCTCCGTAAAATCGACACCGAAGGCCTCGAACCCCCTGATGATGGCGGAAACGCCGTCGTCGATCTCCCGCTTCTTGTCGGTGTCCTCAATGCGCAGGAAGGATACGCCCTTGGAGGCCCTTGCCACCAGCACGTCCGTCAGCGCCCCGAAGAGCCCGCCAATGTGCAAGAATCCTGTGGGAGAGGGCGCAAAACGGGTCACCCGCGCACCCTCGGGCAGATTGCGGGGGGGATATTTGACTTCCAGATCCTCCGGCGTCAGTGTCACGTCGGGAAAGAGCAAAGCGGCAAGCTTCATGTTGTCCATAATGATTTCTCCTGTCAATGTAATATGGCGGCGCACACCGTGCGCCACGGAACCCCTCAAAGAGTCAGTGTGATATCGTCGTGCTGAACCTTCCTCCAATGAAAAATCGTCGCCAATTCCGCTGCGGAAATCGGCACTTTTTTCTCCAGCAGCCCCGCCGCGAAGGCCAGAGCCCCGATGATTTCCTCCGGGGAGACCCGCTCCAGCAGGGCGCCAAGGTCCAAATCCCCGTCCCGCTTGCTCAGCCGCCGCCCGTCGGGGGCGAGCAGGAGCGGAACGTGGAAGTACTCCGGCGCGGGCTTTCCCAGCAGGGAAAACAGGTATTGTTGACGCGGTGTGGAGGCCAGAAGATCCCGCCCGCGTACCACCTGCGTCACACCGTTGTCCGCGTCGTCCACAACGACGGCAAGCTGATAGGCGTAGACCCCGTCGGCCCTGCGGATCACGAAGTCTCCGCAGTCCCGGCTCAGAAGCTCGGAATACCGACCCTGTACCCCGTCGCAGACAACCCATTCCTCGTCCGCCGCGCGCAGTCGCCATGCAGGGGGGCGTGTTTGCGCGGCCCGCTCCGCTTCCGTCAGATTCCGGCAGGTTCCGGCGTAGACGAATTCGCTCTGCCCCAGATGGGGCGCGGAGGCCGCGTGAACCTGCGAGCGGGAGCAGTAGCAGGGATAGACCAGCCTCAGCGCCTCGAGCTTGGCAAAGGCGGCGTCATAGGCGGCGGTTCGGGTGCTCTGGCAGGGAACCTCCCGATCCCAGTCCATCCCAAACCGCTCCAGATCCCTGCGAATCCAATCGGCAAAGACCGCGTTGGTGCGCTGCGGATCAAGATCCTCCATCCGCAGCACCATCTCGCCGCCCGCAGCGCGGACCGAGCACCATGCCATCAGCGCCGCAAAGAGGTTGCCAAGGTGCATCCGTCCAGAGGGGGACGGTGCAAAACGTCCAACTACCATACGTCCTTCTTCCAAGCTGTTTCCAGCTTCCCCGTTCCGCGTGATGAATTGCGGATTCTATGTTCCTTGTTGCTCCGTTTGCGCGTCCTCTGCCGGCAGCTCCACCACCGTCACCTCATGCCGCAGGGCGGGGAGGATCGTCCCCGTAAAGTCGCCCATGGAAACGGCCAGTGTGGAGGTGTTCATGCAGGGATGGAAGCCAATCTCCGCCTGCTCGAGCACGGGCTTGTCGATGACCAGCCGAACCCTTTGCTCCGGATCGTTGAGCAGTCCCAGAACAGACAGAGAGCCGGGGGTGACGTCCACCAGTGCCTGCATCTGCTCGTCCGTGGCAAAGCTCAACCGCGCGCAGCCGAGGGCCTTGGAGAGATATTTGGTCTTGAACACCTTTTCCCCCTCCATCAGAAGCAGGTAAAAGTCCGTCTGCTGCCGATTGGTCAGAAGCAGGTTCTTGCAGATCGGGCAGCCGAGGCTCTTTTCGATTTCCCGGCAAATCTCCATTGTGGCGGCAACCGCGTGATCGGCGCGGCGGTATGGAATCCCGAGCCGATTCAAAAACGTATAACAGCGCTGCTCCCGCGCCGTCCGTTCGGAGGCATTCGTCGGTGCGCCGTTCTCAATAACCGTAGGGATGCAGGTCATGCGCTTTGATCTCTCTTTCGTAAGGATTGTATTTCTCGTTGATTAAATCAGCCGCCGCCTGACGGTTCTCGACGTAGTAAGACCCGCCCTTGACCCATGCGGGTTCCCCGGGAAGGGTGTCGCTGTCCAAGCCGCCTGCGCCGCACTTTGCCAGCGCCAGCGCAATCCAGCAGAGGTTCCGATAGTTCAGGTCGGTCTGCGTGTTTTGAAGCAGCAGCACAGCGGCATACGGAATGCGTGGGATGCGCGTGATGGACTTCCACTGGCTGATGGCGGCCCTCAGGAAGTCCCGCTGGACGCGGATGCGCTCCAAATCCGCCATCGCGTAGCCGCTGCGGAAGCGCACCAGCCACATGGCCTGCTCTCCGCTGAGCTCTTGCGTCCCGGCCTTCAGGTCGATATACAGATCTTGTGCCGGATCGCTGTATGCCATGTCCATCGGAACGTCGAAGGTGACGCCGCCCATCGCGTCCACCAGATCCGCGAAGCAGTCGAGATCCAGCAGTATATAGCCGTCCGGACGGTAGCCGACCAAGTCCTTCACATAGTCCATCAGGACGTCCATGCCCTTTTCACCCAATCCGTTTGCGCCGTAGGCGCCGTTGAGCTTCGGAACCGCGTTGTCGCGGTTCACCATCGTATCACGGGGCAGACTCAGCAGACGTGCGATCCCGTTGTCCTTGTCCAGATACAGCAGAAGCATTGTGTCGGTGCGGGTGCCTTCCTCGTCGGTTCCGCAGAGTAGAATGCTGGCGCAGTCGTCCCTGCGTACGCCAATCAGCTGAGCGGCCTCGGGCATCTTTGCAAGCGCGACTGAAAGCGCGCCGATCATGATTGTTAAGACCAGAAAAACGCCCAGAAGGAGGAGAAGAAAGCGGAGAATCGGATATCTTTTTTTGCGTCTTCTTTTTCTTGGCTGTTTGGAACCCCGCGTGGGCCGGTCAGAGGTCCGACGGACAGGTGGCAAATCCGACGATTCCGATTCGTCATAAAAAGCCTTTCCCTCATGAACCTGCCGCATGGATTCCATGCTGTATCCTGCATCGGTGCGAATGCGTCGAAGCGGGGGCTGCCCGGAAGAAGGCGCAGGGCCGCGCTGTGCGACAGGAACGTCGGCAGCCTGACGCTGCCGCCGATTGGAAGCAGACTGCGCGGAGGTTCTTGCGTTCGTTCGTTTTTTTTCGTATTTTCCCATATTGTCTGGTGATTCATGGCCGGGAACGCAGCGGGCTTGCCAGAAGCGTTCCGGCTCGGTGTCGGTTATGGATGTTCGTTGACGACCATGATAGATTCATGGCACTTTGAAAAAGAGAAGTTCGTCCATGGCGCGCCCTCGGGAAGCAGGGAGAAACGCAGACGCGCCCCTGTCTCAGGATGATCGAACCCCAAAAGGAAAGAAAACAGGGCTGGGCCGTGTGCGGCCTTGCTGCCGTAGCGCAGATCACCCAGCAGGGGAAGCCCCCTTGCGGAAAACTGCGCACGAATCTGATGCGTTCGTCCGGTGTAGAGTCGCACTCGCACCAGCGTTAGCGGATGCGCTTCGTCTCCCGAACGGGCGAGAACCTGATAGGAGAGCTTCGCTTCCCGGACGCCCTTGCGCGGCCGCTTGACTACGAAGGTCTTGTTTGTCCGACTGTCGTGAAACAGATAATCCTCCAGCACGGCCTGTTCTGCCTGCGGGACGCCCCGCAGAACGGCTAGGTACTCCTTGTCCACCGTGTGCGCTCCAAACTGCGCAATCAGCGAAGCGGCTGCGGCCTGCGTCCGCGCAAGCACCGTCAAGCCGCCAACGGCTTTGTCGAGCCGATGTACCGTGCGAACGGACGCGTCCTCCCCCTGCGCGCGCAGCCACTGGGAAGCAAGCGCGGGCAGATTCCGCCCGACGCCAAGCTCAGAAAGACAGTCCACGGGCTTTTCACAGACCAGTACGGCTCGGTCACAGTACAGAACGCGAAGCGTCTGCGTCATGCCTTCAAGGCGCGGCAGAAGGCGGCCGGGTCGGGATTCTTGAACCATGCGCTTCCGGCAACCAGAACGTTCGCGCCGTTGTCCCTGCAGATTTTCCCGGTGCGCTCGTTCACGCCGCCGTCAACCTCCAGTTCGCAGCCGGGATTCTGCTCGTCGATCCATGCGCGGATCGTGCGCAGCTTCGGCATCATATCCTCCATAAAGCTCTGTCCGCCGAAGCCCGGCTCAACCGTCATCACCAGAATCAGGTCGCAGAGCTTCAGAAAGGGCAACACGGCCTCAGCCGGCGTCTTCGGCTTGACCGAAATCGCAGGGTGAACGCCAAGCGCGCGAATCTGCTCCAGCGCCGCACGGGTGTTTTCGACGGTGTCTGCCTCGACGTGCAGCGTCAAAACGTCCGCCCCGGCCTTGCAAAAGCCCTCTACGTAGCGGATCGGACGGTCGATCATCAAATGCACGTCCAGCGGAAGGGGAGAGATTCGTTTGATGGCCGCGACAACGGGAATTCCAATGGTGATGTTGGGAACGAAAAGTCCGTCCATCACGTCCACGTGAACGTAATCCGCACCGGCCGGGCCGAGGGCTCGAATGTCACGCTCCAGATTCACAAAGTCCGCCGAAAGAATCGACGGGGCAGTCTTTATCATCGCAAAAACCTCCATTTTCCATTTATCAGTTCTAAAGCGTATTATATCCAATATTTCCCACGAAGTCAACGCTTCAATTCTTGACTTATCCCATCTTTTGCGATAAAATAAGGGGGCTGGATACTGCACAATTGACTTGTAGGAGGAATGAGCCATGGATTATACCCCTGAAATGAAGGCCGAAGCCGCGGCAAAAGAGGCTGAGACGCTGGTGAAGGAAGCCGAGAAGGCTGCCGAGATTCCGTCTTTGGAGCCGGTTCCCACGCTGGAGCTGACCCCGGTGGAGCCGGAGCCTCCCGTTCCCGAGGCCGGTCCCGATTACTCCATGCTGACCGAGGCGGAACAGAAGGTCGTCCATGATTTTGCGCAGAAAATCGACATCACCAACCCCAATCTCTCGCTGGAATACGGTGCGGGGGCGCAGAAGAACGTGGCGGATTTCTCCGATGCCGCCCTGTCTGCTGTCCGCACCAAGGATCTCGGCGAGGTGGGCGATATGATCAGCTCCCTTGTCGTCGAGCTCAAGGGCTTTGACGCCGACGAGGAGCGCAAGGGCTTTTTGGGCCTGTTCAAGAAGGCCGGCACCGGCATTGAGACGCTGAAAGCCAAGTACAGCAAGGCGGAGGTCAACGTCGATAAGATTTCGCATCAGCTTGAGGAGCACCAGCGGACGCTGATGAAGGACGTGGTGATTCTCGACCAGATGTACGACAAGAATCTCGACTATTACAAGCAACTCACCATGTATATTCTGGCCGGCAAGGAAAAGCTGGCGCAGGAGCGGGCTACCACGCTGGTCGAGCTGCGGCAAAAGGCCGAGCGGACCGGACTTGCCGAGGACGCGCAGCGCGCGAACGACTATGACGCTATGTGTCTGCGTTTTGAGAAGAAGTTGCACGATCTGGAGCTGACCCGCATGGTCTCCATCCAGATGGGACCGCAGATTCGCCTGCTCCAGAACAACGACACGCTGATGTCCGAGAAGATTCAGTCCTCTCTGGTCAATACGATTCCTCTGTGGAAGAGTCAGATGGTGCTCGCACTCGGCATGAGCCATAGCCAGCAGGCGATGGAAGCGCAGAAAGCGGTGACGGATATGACGAACGAACTGCTCAAGAAGAATGCGGACAAGCTGAAGATGGCAACCGTGGAGACGGCCAAGGAGTCCGAGCGGGCCATTGTGGACATCGAGACGCTGCAGCACACCAACCAGCAGCTCATCTCCACGCTGGATGAGGTTCTGCAAATCCAGACCGAGGGACGCCAGAAGCGGGCGACCGCAGAGGCCGAGCTCCGCAAGATCGAAGGCCAGCTCAAGCAGAAGCTTCTGGAGACGCGGAAGCTGTCTGATTGACCCGGACGCGCTCCGCCGCTTGGCAGAAGGCTGCCGCGGGGGGAGCCGGACAATCCCAACGAGAAGAGGGGAGACCTATGGATGTGAAGCTTTGGGCAAAGCGCCTCGGCGCGGCAGTTTTGACGCTTGCCGGAGTGGTCGTGTATCTGATACACGCCGCCAAGCTGTTGGATTGGCCCCATCTCTATCCCGATTTGAGCAAGGTGCATCTCTCAAATCTGATTTTTCTTGCGCTGACGCTTCTGACGCTGGCATTTGCATGGATCAGCGCCGCCTATCTCTTGCTGAACGCGAAACAGAAGGTGCTGTATCTTTTGCTTCCGGCCTTGGCGTTCGCAGTGCTTCTCGGGGCGAGCGGGTTTTGTCTGACCCATGCGGTGGGGGAGATCCCCTGCACCTACACCACGTCGCTTGCCGTCTGCAAGGAGGAATTTCGGTCCGAGGCCTTCCGCGTGGATCGCCTTTCGCTTTACCCGCGCTCACCCACGGGCGAGATCACGGCCTATGCCCACTATGAGAAGGGGGACGTGCTTGCTGAGTCCGTCACCAGAACCTATGACGTAGACAGCTTTGCAAAGGAGTCGAAGCGGGTGAAGAAGCTCGGTCTGGAATCCTTCCTGCCGAAGCAGAAGCTTGCGGCCCGGGAAACGGTCTGTTACGTTTTGACGCAGGATGCGGATTCGTGGCAGATTCTCGTGGTGCCGCGCACGAAGTCCGTGGTGTACACCCGGTTCCGCTCGGCGGAGGCGGTTCCCGCCTTTGCGCCGCAGCCGGAGGTCGATCCAAACTCGAACGAATCATAAATTGATGTATAGAAACGCTTAAAACTGGATAACCTAAGGGCGCGACGGAAATCACCGCCGCGCCCTTAGGTTTATTCTATTTTTGAGGAGGCATTCCAAATGAAGATGAACGGAAGCTATCAGAACTGTAACCCCAACCACTGCATTTCCTGCACCGTGCAGCAGTGCGCCAATCATTGCGGCAGCGAGAACTACTGCTCGCTCGAGCACATTCAGGTCGGTACCCATGAATACAACCCCACCGAGGATCAGTGCACCGACTGCAAGTCCTTCCGCAAGCGCTGAGCAGAACCAAAACTGGGACGGTTCCTTCGGAACTGTTCTCATCCGCTCCCGGATACGAACCGTCCGGGAGCGTTTTTTGTTGCAAAGCGGGTTTCTGTATGGTACAATGAAAGCGAAACTGCACACCGGAATTGGGCGGTGTTACCTGAAACAACAACGGAGGAATTGGTTTGCCATGAAGGAATTCACTATTACCAACAACGACGCAGGCCAGCGATTGGACCGCTTTCTGGCCAAGAGCGTCCCGCTTCTTCCGGCCTCTCTGGCGCAGAAATACATTCGTTTGAAGCGAATCAAAATTGACGGCAAGCGTGCCGATCGGGATACAAGACTTGCCGCCGGAAACGTGATTCAGCTCTACATCAACGACGAGTTCTTCGATACGCCCAAGCCGGAGAACGCCTATCTCACTGTGACTGCTCCAAAGCTTCAGGTTGTTTACGAGGACGAGAACCTGATTTTAGTGGACAAGAAGCCGGGGCAGGCCGTCCATCCCCACGACGGCGCGGAGTACGGGAAAACCCTGATCGACCACATTCAGGCCTATCTCTATGCCAAGGGGGAGTGGAAGCCGCGGGAGGAGCATTCCTTCGCACCCGCGCTCTGCAACCGCATTGACCGCAACACCGGCGGCATCGTCATTGCGGCCAAGAACGCCGAGGCGCTGCGCATTCTGAATCAAAAGATCAAGGATCGAGAGCTGGAAAAGCGCTATCTCTGCGTCGTCCACGGGACGCCCAAGCCCCGGCAGGGACGGCTCGAGGGCTTCATCTTTAAGGACGCGAAGCAGAATCGCGTCTACGTGACCGCAAAGCCCCAGCCCGGCGCCAAGACGGCTGTCACCCTGTATCGAACCCTTGCCAGCCGCGAGGGGCTGTCGCTCGTCGAATGCGAGCTGATTACGGGCCGGACCCATCAGATTCGCGCCATGATGGCGGCAGCCGGTACGCCCCTGCTTGGGGATGGAAAGTATGGCAAGCTTGACAAACGGTTTGCGCGAACCTATCAGGCGCTTTATTCCTATCACCTGAAGTTTGCCTTTACCACCGACGCCGGGGCGTTGGCCTATCTTGACGGAAAATCGTTTACCGTCGAGCAGGTGGATTTTGCAGCGGAATTCTTTCCGGATATCAAGATTAGGTTGACAGAAAATCTGTAGAAAATGGCATGGTCCCACGGTTGTTCACACGCTCCACATGGTTTTCCACCATACATCACGCGGTTTATAAAGGATTTTCCGGGTTTTTCCACACAGGGGTGGAAATCCTGCGAATGAGGCAGAAAAACGAAACTTGTTGACATAAAACGCTTCAGACAGCTTCTGTTTTCAAGGATGCAACAACAAATTGCCCGCTGCATGAGGCGCAGACTGCGCCGCGTGCAGCGGGCTTGCATGTTTACGAAATTGCTGTGCAGAGGTGTACCGTCGGACAAATGCCCCTGAGCGCATCGCGAGCGGTCTGCGCGGCGGTTGAATCGTCAAACAGACCAAATACCACCGAGCCGGTGCCGGTGAGCCGCGCGCCGCGCGCGCCGTGGGCGAGCATCGCCTGACGCAGCGTTTCCACCGCGGGATAGCGGGCTGCGACCAGAGGCTCAAAGGCGTTTTGGAGACATCCGCCGATTGCGCCGCAGTCGCCGCTTGCAATGGCACGGCACATGGCGGTGGTGTCGGGACGGGCCGAGACGCCGACGGCGTCAATTTCTCGGAACAGCGCCGGGGTGGAGACCGAAAACGACGGCTTTGCCAGAAGGAAGCAGAGCTTGTCCGGCAGGCTTGGCAGGCGCGTCAGGATCTCGCCTCGCCCCTTCGCAAGCGCCACACCGCCGAAGAGGCAGTATGGAACGTCGCTTCCCACGCGAAGCCCGAGTCCGCGAAGCGCCTCGTCGGAGAACCGGCCGAAGTGCCGGTTGAGCGCCCGAAGGACGGCGGCGGCGTCGCTGCTTCCGCCTGCCATACCCGCCTGTGCGGGGATGCGCTTCTCCACCTGAATCCGAAGTCCCTTGGGGTCCGTGCCGGCAGCGTCAAAGTAGATCTGCGCAGCCTTCCAGCAGAGATTGTCCGGCCCGTCTGGGATTCCGGGAACGTTGCAAACGACGGTCCACGGTTCGCCGGTCTCAAGCTCCAGCGACAGCGTATCGCAGAGGGAGACGGAAACCATGACCATCTCCAACTCGTGATAGCTGTCTGGCCGGACGCCGAGAATGTCCAGCGTCAGATTCAGCTTGCCCGGCGCGGTCTCTTGCAGCAGAATCACTTGATTTTGCGGGCCTCGAGATAGTAGCGCTTCTCGCGGGCGTGGCCCATGGAGAAGGTCTTTCTGGGCAGGATGCCGTCGGCAATGACGCCGCGGAAGAGCTGGCTCTTCTCCATGGCAGGCAGCAGGAAGCCAATGGAGTTGGGCTTCTTGGCAAGGTCAATCAGCACGTCGTCGTCGTGGATGTAGTCGATCTCACCGGCGTGCTCCTTCAGATACTTGTCGAGGAAGGTCTGCAGCGCGCCGACCGCGAGCTGGCTCTTGGCCTTGTCCAGATAGATCGTTCCGGACTTCTCGCCGATGAACCACTTCACGGGGAAGCCGCCCTCGGCGCACCAAGTCTCCTCGATTTCCTTCAGCAGAGCCTCGGGATCGGTGTTGGCAATAATGCGGTGGATGGGCTCAAAGACCTGAGCGGGATCGTGGATATTCTCCAGTTCCACCAGCGCGAAGCGGGCGGGATGGTTGGACAGATCGACGCCGGGATTCTTGGCCTTGAGCTCCTCGTAGCAGCTCTTGGCGGTGGCGAGGCTGTGGTTCCCGTCGCCCACGGCGAAGACCATGGGAACGCCGTTGAGACCAACGTACTTCTTGCCCACGTTGGCGGTATAGTCAGCCAGACGATCCTCGAACGCCTTGACCTCGTCGCCCTCGACCAGATAGCCCACGATATGACCGCCGTCTTCCATGAGGTCGAAGTCGTAGAGCTTCTTCAGCTCGGCCTTCTTCGCGGCAATGGGCTCAATCAGAACCTTATCGTGGTCGTCAGCCAGCATCAGAATGTGGGGCAGTTCCAGAGGCGCGTCGCGGCGGACACGCTGACGGGGCGGGATGCGCTCCACGACGGTCTTCTCGGTGGCACGGATGGCGGAGGTGGAGCCGGTGGAGTAATCATAGGCGTCCAGATCGACCATGCCCATCAGACCCAGCCGGACAGAGCCGTTCTCGAGGGTACGCTCCACGAGCACGAGGCTGTGGGGATAGCAGGCGAAGACGTCATTCTTCAGGTATTCGCTCATGGTCTGGTTGATCAGAGCGGTGTGTTCAGCCTCCTTGGGCGTGCCAAGCTCTGCCTCGGGCAGAATGAGGTTGATGGTGGAGGCGCTGCCGGCGGCGTTGGCGCGGACGCGATCCCAGTACTTCTGATCGGAGGTGAACTGGTCGCAGGCGATTACGGCCCATTTTTCCATGGGGACGTCGCGGGGCAGAAGAATATCAGCGGGTAAGAAAGCGTTCATTCGAAATAATCCTCCCTTGTAAAATCGGTTCTCTCATTATAGCAAATCTCTTTCGTTTTTGCAACCGTAACCTGAAAAAATGGCGAGAAAAAGGAAAGCGAGAAGAGAGAGAACAGGGAATCTTACCGTTCTCCGCCCTGCCGGAACACCTCCATCATCTCGCCCGTGAGGCTGATTCCGGAGTGGTCGGTGGGGATGGAGGCTCTCGGATACCAGCCCGCCTCGGACAGTTCGCTTTTCTGAATGGTGACATCGTCGCTGCCGTCCAGATCGCACCAGAAGCCCATCAGCAGGCTGTCGGTGAAGACCCAGGGCTGCGATTTATAGTATCGCAGGTTTTTGACGCGCAGCCCTGTCTCCTCGAAGACCTCCCGCCGTACCGTATCCTCAATGGTTTCCCCGATCTCATGGAAGCCGGCAACCAGCGCAAAGCGCTTGAAGGAACGCCCCTGATACTTGGTCAGCAGCAGCCGGTCCCCGTCTGTGACCGCGACGATGACGGCGGGACAGATTTTTGGATACACGGTCAGACCACAGCTCGGGCAGACCCGCGCCCGCTCCGTCGTGCTGTCGCCCATCGGCTGTCCGCAGCGACCGCAGAAGCGGGTGGAGCCGTACCAGCGGTGGAGACTCTCCCCCACGGCGGCGGCAAAGACCGCCGCGCGGGACGGAGCGCTGCGATATTCTCTGGAGGGGATCCAGTGAAGCTCCTGTGCAGCGTCGGCGTCCGCCGCGTCGGCCAGAAAAAAGCGGTCCGATCCCAGCGTAAAGGCATAGCGGAAGGGGAGCGCCCGGAGCGGGGCGGGCAGCTCAGAGAAACGGGGCAGCCGCAGCGCAGCGGCGTCGCCGCAGGCCAGCACGGCGTCGCCCCGAAAAATCAGCGCGACGCCGTCGTCTGACGGGGGCAGCTTGCGAAAAGCGTTGTCATAAGCCATTTCCAAATCCTGAAACATAGTGTAATCGCTCCTGTGTTGATCCGGTTTTTCAGAGCTCCGTCTACCGGCACGTTGCTTTCGGAAGCTCCTGCGCCGATTATAGCACAAACCGCCTGCAAGTTTCCACTTCTTTCATAAAAATAATCCATTTTCCGCTTTACAATTTCAGTAGAATCTGTTACAATACACTATGTACTATGGTCCATTGCGGCCAGTATCAACCATTTGCCGATTACGAATTAGGAGGTAAGTTGTATCAAATGGCTTGTAAAGTAACGACCGTTCCTTTCCGTGGCACGAAGGAACAAGAAGAGAAGCTGTTGGCCGTGATCGCGGAGTTGCGGGACACTCCCGGCGCCCTCATGCCCATCATGCAAAGAGCCCAGGACATCTATGGCTATCTGCCCATCGAAGTCCAGACCATCATTGCCGATCAGATGAATGTTCCGCTGGAAAAGATCTACGGCATCGCCACGTTCTACGCCCAGTTCGCTCTTGCGCCCAAGGGTGAATATCGGATTTCCGTCTGTCTGGGTACCGCCTGCTATGTCAAGGGCGCGCAAGCTGTGTTCGACAAGATTTGCGAGGTCACCGGCCTGAAGGAAGGCGAGTGCACCGCTGACGGCAAGTTTTCTCTGGAGGCCTGCCGCTGCGTCGGCGCCTGCGGCCTTGCTCCGGTTATGATGATCAACGACGACGTCTACGGTCGTCTGACCCCCGACCAGATCGAGGGCATTCTGGGCAAGTACTGAGAACCCGCACACCGAACGGAGGTAGCCTATGATACTACGGGAGATCGCCGACCTGCTGCGGGCCAGAATCCTCTCCAGTGAGGATATGCTGGAAACCGAGGTGCAGAACGCCTTCTGCTGCGACATGATGAGCGACGTGCTTGCATTCGCTACCAATCAGTCCGTCCTGATCACCGGGCTTCTCAACCCTCAGGTGGTGCGCACGGCCATGATGCTGGATATGCACTGCATCGTCTTCATCAACGGCAAGGAGCCGACGCCGGAGATCGTCTCTCTGGCCGACGCCAACGACATCGTTATCATGGTGACCGACGACTCCATGTTCCGGGCGGCCGGAACCCTGTTTGGCACCGGCCTGCTGAATGCGGATGAGGTCTGACCTATGGCTGCGCTGCACTTCCACTTCGACATCGACGGGGAGGATTTCTCCTCTGCCGGAGATGCTTCGGTTGTGATGAAAAAGAAGCTGCGACAGCTTGGGTTTCCGTCAGATGCGATTCGGCGCTGTTCCATTGCCATGTACGAGGGCGAGATCAATATGGTCATCCACGCGAACGGCGGGACTGCCGACGTGGACGTGTATCCGGACAAGATTGTGATTGTTCTGGAGGATCACGGTCCCGGCATTCCGAACGTGGAGCTCGCCATGCAGGAGGGGTATTCCACCTCCACAGAGCAGATCCGAAACATGGGCTTCGGCGCCGGCATGGGTCTGCCCAACATGAAGCGCTACACCGAGAGTCTTGAGATCGAAACCAAGGTCGGTGTAGGAACCAAGCTCACGATGGTCGTGGGCGTCTGAACTCAGAAGGGAGGGAACGCATGTCTGACTTTCTGCATTCCGTATCCCTGGATGCCAGCAAGTGTATCGGCTGCACCTCGTGCCTGCGGCACTGCCCCACCGAGGCCATTCGGATCCGCGACGGCCATGCGGTGATTCGCTCCAACTTCTGCATTGACTGCGGCCGTTGCGTGCGGGTCTGCCAGCACAAGGCCAAGCGGGCCATCTTCGATAAGCTCACCGATATCGACCCCAAATTCAAACACTGCATTGCCCTTCCGGCCCCTGCCCTCTACGGACAGTTCGAGAACCTGACGGACATCGGCAGCCTTTTGGAGTCGCTGGTGGATTTGGGGTTCGACGAGGTCTATGAGGTCGCGCGGGCTGCGGAGATCATCTCCGAGTGTACGCGCCGGTACATGCGCAAGCCGAATATCCCCCGTCCGGTAATCAGCTCCGCCTGTCCCGCCATCGTGCGGCTCATCCGGCTGCGGTTCCCGGAGCTGTGTGAGAACGTCCTGCCGATCCTGCCCCCGGTGGAATATGCCAGCCGCGTGGCCAAGGCCAAGGCGCTGAAGGATCACCCCGAGCTGACGCAGGATGATATCTGCACCGTGTTTATTTCTCCCTGTCCCGCCAAGAACAGCTATGCCAAGAACGGCCTGAGCCAGACCAGAAGCAGCATCGACTATGTGGTATCCATCGCAGAGGTCTACATGAAGCTTTCCGGCAAGACCAAGCCCGTTCATCCCGGCATGATGCGCAGCCGCGCCGGCATTGCCGGCGTCAAGTGGGCCAGCTCCGGCGGGGAGGCCGAGGGCCTGTTCGACGACCGCTATCTGGCGGCGGACGACATGGACAACGCCATTCAGGTGCTCGACGCGATTGAGAACAAGAAATTCCCGCATTTGGAATTCGTGGAGCTCAACGCCTGCCCGGGCGGCTGTGTGGGCGGCGCGGCCACGGTGGAGAACCCCTACATTGCAAAGGCACGGCTCATGTCCTTCCGGCATGGCCTGCCGCACAATCGCAACTATCTGGACGTAAGAGATCAAACACCGGACTACGTCCCGCCGGACGCCATGCTCGACGCGCCCATCAACGACTACGTTCCCGCCTTCAGCCTGTCTGAGGATCGGTTCGAGGCGATGAAGATGATGGGGCAGATTGAGGAGCTGCAGCAGCAGCTTCCGCAGATCGACTGCGGCTCCTGCGGCGCTCCCACTTGCAGGGCCTTTGCCGAGGACGTGGTCAAGGGCGAAGCCAAGATTGAGGACTGCGTGGTTCTCCTGCGGCGTCGCCTGTATGTGAAACCGGAAGGAGGCAAACCCGTATGACCGTTGAGATGCTTGCAAAGCAGCTTTCACTCGAGCCGGTCTGTGAGGCCGAGCCGGAGCGCGAGGTCACCGGCGGCTACGTGGGCGATCTGCTCTCGTGGGTCATGGGGCGAGCCCAGTCCGGCGACGCATGGATCACGATTATGTCCAATACCAACGTCGTCGCCGTCGCAACGCTGACGGATACCGCTCTTATTATCCTTGCCGAGGACGTTCATCCGGACCCCGGTGTCGCGGAGCTGGCGGAAAAGAAGGGAATTAACCTCTATCGTTCGCCGGAATCTGCGTTCACGCTGAGCGCGAAGGTGGCGGCGCTGTTATGAACCGTTATTTCTACGATCTTCACATGCACTCCTGTCTGTCGCCCTGCGCGGACGACGATATGACGCCCGCGAATATTGCGGGCATGGCCAGTCTGTGCGGCCTTCAGCTTGTCGCCCTGACCGACCATAATACCTGCGGCAACTGCCGGGCCTTCCTGACAGCCTGTCGACAGTATGGAATCGTTGGTGTTCCGGGCATGGAGCTGACGACCGCCGAGGAAATCCATCTGGTTTGCCTGTTTCCCACCGTGGAGGCGGCGGAGGGCTTTGACAGCATCGTGCGCGAGAAGCGCTTCCCCATCAAAAACAAGCCCGCGGTCTTCGGCAACCAATTCTATATGGATGCGGAGGATCACGTTCTGGGGGAGGAGCCGAATCTTCTAATCCCGGCAACCAGACTGGATCTGGAGGCGGCGACGGTCCTTGCGCTTGCGCATGGGGGCGCGGCTTATCCCGCCCACATCGACCGGCCCTCCAACGGGATTATCGGCATTCTGGGCAGCCTGCCGGAGCGACCGTTTTTCCCCACGCTGGAGCTGAATGATCCGGCGAGCCGGGAGCCGTTTGCACGGGACTATCATCTGGAGGATCGCAGATTGCTCTGTTCCTCCGATGCCCATCACCTCTGGGATATGCGGGACGCTGCCCAGTCCATCGAGTTGGACGATGCGCCCTACAGCTCCCAGCGGGTTCGGGATGCCCTGATTTCTCTGTTGCGGGAGCGCATGATTTGAACGGACCGATGCACATATCGTCCCGTTCGGAAAGGGAAAAGCGATGAAGGAACTGTCCCTGAACATTTTGGACGTGGCAAAAAATTCCGTCAAGGCCGGCGCGAAGCGGGTAATCATCCGCATCGTGGAGGAAGGCGGCTGGCGCACCCTGTCGATTATCGACGACGGCTGCGGAATGCCGCCGGAATTCCTTGCCACGGTCACGGATCCGTTTACGACGACCCGAACCACACGGCCAGTGGGAATGGGCCTGCCGCTGCTGAAGCTGGCGGCGGAGCAGACCGGAGGCACGCTGACGATCGAATCCTCTGTGGTTCCCCCCACCGGGACGACGGTGACGGCGAGCTTTCGGATGGATCATCTGGACTGCGTGCCGGTCGGAGACTACGCCGGTTCCATCGTGACCCTGATTCAGGGAAGTCCGGAGATTGATTTTCTTTTTGAATACCGCCGCGCGGACGGTGAGGTGGTGCTCGATACCGCGCAGATCCGGGAGATTCTGGGTCCCGAGGTCCCCCTCGATACCCCGGATGTTCTTGTCTGGATCGAAGGGAGCCTGCAATTTGAGCAGGCTGAAGCTGAACAGATTTAATTGGCAATAACAAAATAAGAAAGGAACGTACTATGAAAACTTTGGCGGAACTTCAAGCAATTCGTGAACGCATGAAGGACAACGTGACCATGCGCGCCGGCAGCGGCTCCATCCGCGCCGTGGTTGGCATGGCTACCTGCGGCATCGCCGCTGGCGCCAGACCTGTCCTCTCCGCGCTTGTGGAGGAGGTCAGCAAGCTCGACCTCGGTGAGAAGGTCACCGTGACCCAGACCGGCTGCATCGGCCTTTGCCGTTATGAGCCCATCGTGGAGGTCTACGAGGCCGACAAGGAGAAGGTCACCTACGTCAAGATGACCGCTGAGAAGGCACGCCGCATTGCGCAGGAGCATCTGCGTGACGGTAAGGTTGTCACCGAATATACCATCGGCGCCGTTGAGAAGTAAGGAGGAACAGCTTTATGTATCGTTCTCATGTATTGATTTGCGGAGGCACCGGCTGTACCTCCTCCGGCAGCATCAAGGTTCGTGAGCGTCTGGCCGAGGAGCTGGCCGCGAAGGGACTGGAAAACGAGATCAAGATCGTGCAGACCGGCTGCTTCGGCCTCTGCGCGCTCGGCCCCGTTATGATCGTCTACCCCGATGGCACCTTCTACTCCCGCGTCACCCCCGAGGATATTCCTGAGATCGTGGAGGAGCACCTGCTCAAGGGCCGTATTGTGACCCGTCTGGAGTACAAGGAAGGCGCCGAGATTACCGAGCCCGGCACCAACGTCTCCCTCAACGACACCAACTTCTATAAGTCTCAGCTCCGTGTTGCGCTGCGCAACTGCGGTGTCATCAACCCCGAGAACATCGACGAGTACATCGCCCGTGACGGTTACATGGCGCTGGGTAAGGTCCTCACCGAGATGACCCCCGACGACGTCATTCAGACCCTTTTGGATTCCGGCCTCCGCGGACGCGGCGGCGCAGGCTTCCCCACCGGCCTGAAGTGGAAGTTTGCCAAGGCCTATGACAATGATCAGAAGTACGTCTGCTGCAACGCCGACGAGGGCGACCCCGGCGCGTTCATGGATCGTTCCGTTCTGGAAGGCGATCCCCACGCCATCCTGGAAGCCATGT